>CAZBUA010000005.1:3391-20860 GCA_964494975.1 uncultured Muribaculaceae bacterium | reverse complement strand
ATATCAAGTTTTAAAACATCATCTTCTATAGAATGATAATCAAAGTGTGTAGTTCTCCATGCAGAAGTTGGATCTTCTGCAGGAAACTGAAACGGTGTAAAATCAAACACTTCCATATAATCAGGTATAACAACAATACCACCTGGGTGTTGTCCGGTAGTTCTCTTAACACCGGTACATCCCATAGCCAATCTTTCTATCTCAGCTGAACGTTTAGTAAGATTATGTTCTTCTAAATATCCCTTTACAAAACCATAAGCTGTCTTGTCCGCTACAGTGCCTATGGTTCCAGCACGATACACGTTGTTTTCTCCAAACAAAACCTTAGTATAGGCATGCGCTGAAGCCTGGTTTAAATCACTAAAGTTAAGATCGATATCAGGAACCTTATCAGCGTTAAAACCTAAGAAGGTTGCGAATGGCATGTCCTGTCCATCTTTATATAAATCATTACCACACACTGGGCACTTTTTATCTGGAAGATCAAACCCGGTAGAATATGTTTCTCCAAGAGGATTACCATCTTCGTCATCAAAGATACTATGCTGGCAGTTTAAACAACGATAGTGTGCTGGAAGAGGATTAACCTCAGTTATACCCATCATGGTCGCTACAAAGGAAGAACCAACAGAACCACGGGAACCAACTAAGTATCCATCATCGTTTGAATGTTTAACCAGACGTTGCGCTATTAAATATATAGGATCAAATCCTGCTCCAATAACACCTCCCAGTTCTTTCTTTACCTTCTTACTTATAGCAGAATCAGTACACTCTCCATCTTCTTCTGACCAGTTTTCTTTTGTATAATCACTAAGCATTTTATTAACATAATCAAAGCCCTTATTTATTGAATCATGAACCATTAAATAAACTTCTTTATCAAATTCCTGCTTATCAATATTAGGTTTATTCTTTGATATTTCTTCAGAACATACTTTATATACAATATCTCCATATAACTCGGTAGCTATTCTTCCTTCTATATTATATGGAAGTGGATTACCATACCAAGATGCTGCCTTACTATATACCAAGTCAGTTACTACCCTTGGGCAATCTAAGTAAGATTCACCATCATCAGCTTTTACTCTAGGAGAGAACGGAATCCCACCAGTATCAATTATTACTTCTAACTCATCTGTCATGTCTAATACCTTATTGGTATTAGTAACAACTATCTCATAAGCTAAATCCTTACCTAAGAAAGCAAAGTCATTTAGCATCTCATCAGTAGTTCTAAAATGTTGTGAAGGTATTTCCTTTATCTCTTTTTTAGCTAAAGGATGACGTCCACCACCAGGAACTTTCTGGTTAACAATTATTTCACGATATACTTTATCTTCTCTGGTAAAATGATGAACGTCACCAGTAGCAACAATAATCTTACCAGCTTCTTTAACAGCGTTTATAATCTTCTTAATATGAGTTTCTAATTCTATCTCATTTTTAAAATCACCCAACTGTATTAGGTGTCCATATACTTCAGGAGGCTGAACCTCTACGTAATCATAAAAATTAATAATGTTAGTTAGTTCTTGCCCTTCCTTACTACGAGCTTCTATAAACACTTCTGACTCGTAACAACCACTACCTATAATAATACCCTCTCTAAGTTCATTTAACTTACTTCTTAGTATTCTTGGAGTCTTATATAAGTAAACCGTGTTCGCTAAAGAAATTATCTTAAATAAATTCTTTAATCCTGTTTTATTTATTGCAATGGCATTAAAGTGATAAGTTCTACCAAATTTATATATCTCATCTTTAGAAACAAGTCTGTCAAGATCACTTATCTTCTCATAGTTTTGATCTACTAACTTTAACATCATCTTATGAAATACTTTAGCGGTTCCTTCAGCATCATAATCAGCTCTATGATGAGCATCCTCTTCAAAAGGAACATTATATCTTTTAACAAGTGCTGACAAACTATGTCTAGCATAACCTTGATCTAAGGTTCTGGATAATTCTAAAGTATCTATTACCGTATTAGTAAACGCGCCTAAATCATACTTTTTCATAGCCATCTCAATAAACGAAATATCAAACTTTGCGTTGTGCGCTACCATTGGTAAAGAACCAGTCCACTCTAAGAATCGTTTGGTTACCGTTTTTTCATCATCCTTACCAGATACCATTGCATCCGTTATCTGAGTAAGTTCTGTTATTTTATCTGGTATGTGTCTTTTAGGATCGATTAATTCATCAAACCTGTCAACAATATCACCATTATGTATCTTAACGGCACCAATCTCTATCATTTGATCCGCACCAGCGGCGTTAAAACCGGTTGTCTCAGTATCAAATACTACATAAGTATTATCTAGTAATGGATCATTAGTAGGTCTAACAACAATGTCGACAGTATCATCTACTAGGGTTAATTCGGTACCATATAATCCCTTAAAATGATCTTTAGGATCCTCTATCTTTTTGTTATATGATCTTATTAAAGAATACGCTATTGGAAATGCTTGGCAACCACTATGATCGGTTATGGCAACACCACGATATCCCATATTTATAGCATTAGTAACAAGCTCACAAGTATGTTTATTTAAATCTAGTCTTGTTATACCATCCATCTGACTCATCATTGTATGAGCGTGTAACTCTACCCTCTTTACCTTAGCATCATCAGTTACACTAACATCCTTAGAAGGTATCTTAGTTACGTTTCTAATATTTAATACTAAGTCTTTAGCATAAACATCTTGTTTAACATAACCATTAATCCTAAACCAACCAGACTTCATATTCTTAGTTAACTTCTTATATATATCAGCATCCTTAGTAAAATACTTAGCATATATACTATCAGTATTGTCACTTATCTTAATTGTAAGTATTTTAAAATTACTCTTAGATGATTCAAACTCTTCTAATCCAAATACATAAGCCTCAACATTAATATTACCTTCTTCAGCAATAATATCTTTTATCTCTGTTATCTTTCCCTTTATTTCATCACCTAATATAATAGGATTTTCCTTCTTAGGCGCTACAGCAATCTCCTTAGCTATTTCTTCTTTTAAAGCGTTCTTAACCTTAATAGCGTTCTCTTCATTAATGTTAGAACTTATTTTAGCATCCTTAAATCCAAGCCTCTTATAATACTCTAAAATACTATCTACATGCTTATTTAAAATATTTTCCTCGGCAGTATTATCAAGTTCAATAACAACGCTCTTACCACTTACGGTTACCTTTTTATCTTTAAATAACATCTTCATTGGTTTTGTTAATAAACTACATTAAATCTTCATAATTAATATTTCTAATAACAAACTCAGCGGTTATTGATTCCATATCTGGAAAACCACCATGAATATTCTTTTCTACATAACAAAGAATATCATTATTTAAAACGTTTTCTACCTCAATAACAAAAGTTCCATGCTTTCTTGATGCATCAAGCTTTAATTTTAATATTTTTCCATCTTGAAAATACTCATAATATTCATCTGGAAGCTTAATTTTTTCTAGGAACAATTTTAATTTATCATGCATATCTTCACCTACTTAACACTAAGTTTTATTATAACATTTAAACAATAATTGATAAAGAAAAAAGTAACAATTTGTTACTTTTTGTTAGTTTTAAGACTCAGTAAAAATGTTTTCTAAAGGTTTTATTGAATAACCTCTAGAGGTTATCGTTTTAATAATAACGCTTAAAGTATTAATATCAAGCATGTTAACATCATAAGAAATTATTATACCTTTATCCAAATCACTTTTTAACTCACTTATCGTTGAATCTGTCATGGTAGGTAAAAGTGAGTACATTTTCTTTTTAGCACACACTTCTTTTTCAACATCATTCTTATCATTATTCAAACAGTATGTTGAGTCTTTTAAAGTAATGCTTTCAATAAGTTTATTAGTAACCTGAATCATGTTCTTATCATACTTTTCATCATAACCCAAATTATAAATATCATTACCATAATTAACCATCTTAAAAGCGCTATCAATATTATTTTCTAACCATAAACCATCTACAAAGAACGTTGCATTTATACCAATGCTATTTAATCTTTTTAACATTTTAGATACGTTAGCATTGCCGCTTACTTTAAATATTAAAGATACTGCATTAACTTTACCATTGCCTTTTTTTATATAATAAGAATAATTATTATTTATTGTCTTATCCGGTAAGTTAGTATCATAAACTATTTTTTCCTTATCAAACTTTGATTCTTTTTTCATATTATCATATGACTTATTTACATTAACTGATATACCTGCGTACCCTAATATTATCTCATCATCTTTAATAGTGGGTTCAATAGGTTTAACATCATTCTTCTTTTTATCAGTTATTTCCTTCATAACGGGATTTGCCTCTTTAGCACTTGAAAAGACCTTATCAGTATATACAAAACTAAGTAACAATAAGAAAAATAATCCTAATAATTTAAACGTTTTCTTTAACAATAAAATCACCTAATAAATATTATGATACAAAATAAAAAAAGAGAACACGTCTCTTAATTATTGTAAGCACTTTCTGGTTTTAACACGTATGTGTTAGTTAGGTATGAAGTACCATTAATATTCTTTATTGTCCAGTTAGATAATTTATAATCTTCTAAGTTTAACACCCCATTAATACTAACGTTAAAAGTAACTTCCGTTGCCTTGTTCATGTTAGGCACTTCGTAGTTAGTTACTCCATTTACACCAGTATCACTTTTTAAGACAACCTTCTTACCAGTTTTATCAGTATACTTAACAATTACGTCATAATTATTATTCGGTACGTTAAGAATAAACTTTCTTGGGTTATCCTTATTAGTTATAATAGTTACCTTAGAAGTACTTTTATCAGCTTCTTTTATTTCTTCATATGTAACAGGGCTGTAATAACCCTTTACGGTAAACACTTTATAAGTATATTTTTCTTCAGCCTTAGTCCCGTCTTGATAATTCCAACCAGTAGGCGCAAAAGACTTGGTAATCTTAGATGCGTTTACAATCTGAAGTTTAACTTTCCAAGTTTTATTTTTATTTTTTAATGAATCTATCTTTATCTTAAAACTATTAGTATTTAAAGGAATATCTACGGTATCTTTTAGTACCCATTCCTCGCCTTTTAAATAGTAAGTAGTATAGCTGTAACTACCCGAATAACTTTCAACCTGCTCACTTGCCTTTACTTCAAGAACATAATTAGAATCTTTATCATAATAACTTTTCACCATGAAACCATTATTATTTTCTTTCTCTCCAAATATTTTAGCTAACGTTAACGAATAAGCATAGTCTAGTGGATTAGAATTATTAATTATACTAACAAAAGTAAATAACATTAATAAAGATATTATAACTGATAATATTATTAATAATCTTGATTTGTGTAATGCGTCATTATCAGCTAACTTAGGTCTTCCTACCTTAGCCTTATAATCACTTAAAAGCCAATCTTTCATATTCTAATCCCCTTTTGTTTATTATTTCTTATAATCAAGTATCTTCTTGTGTATTCCTGGTTCTACCACGTCAAGGGTGTTAATACTTAATTCTAATGATTTTTTATACTCACCAACAAAGAATAATTTTTCTGCCTTTTTTAGTCCCTCATTTATGGTTTGTTTAGAAGAACGGTATCTGTTTCCATAAACTATTGCATACTCAGATAGCAAAGCCATCTTAACCATCTCTGCCGTGGTATTATGAAGCTTAAATACTAAATCCCTAGCCGTATCAACCCTAACGTTTAAAGTATCAACGTCTATTGGTTTCTTAGTTAATTCCGTTTGTATTTCTTTAATAGCATCACTAGCTTCCCTTAATTCTACATAATAATTGTCAGGAATTATAGGTAATCTATTCTTTCTTATTTGATATTTAGATTGTTTTAAAAGCAATTTAATATCTTCTAATTGCCCTCTAGCTCTTTCTTCATCATCTTTTAAGTTACCAACTCTCTGTAATAAAGAGTTTAGCTTTTCATGTAACTTGGATAACTTCAAAGTAATTATTTCTAATTCTTGATTTAGTTTAGAATATGGGAAAGAGTGATTTTTATTCAAACTTTCTAACTTTTCATGATCTTTTTTTATCTCTCCAAACTCTTTAGAAAAAGACTTTAAAGAATCTATCATATCATCAGTGATACTATATTGATCCTTCATCTCAGGTATCTTACAAGTTATGGTATCTAGAATTTTATCTACGTGTTTTTGTTCTTTATTTAATTCTTGTAATCCTTCTTCATAATATTTTCTAGTTAGTTTCTCAGTTTCAAAATCATTAAACAAAGAATCAAAATACTCTAGTATTGTTTTTAATTCAAACGTTACGTCTTCTAAGTTTAACACTCTTACCCTATCAAATATGGCATTTACTTTCTTTTCAGTTTCAACAATATTATATTCTACGTTTAAATAATCTAATTGGTATCCTTCTCTGGTAAGTTTTATGTATTCTTCAGATACGTCTTCCGTTCTTTTTGGTATTAAACTCTTGCCCATTAGCATTATTCCTGGTACTTCATCTATTATTATCTTCATATGATCTAACATCTCAGTAAGACCCTTAACAACGTATATTACCTCTTCATAATCACGCTTTTCCATTACTTTTTCAAATTCTTCAAAACGTCTTTCAATCGTTTCAAACTGAAGTTCAATGGTCTTTGCAGTTTCTTCATAATCAGATTTAGTCTCGTCAAATTTCTTCTTAAGTCTTCTGTATAAAGCCTTTAATTTAATAACGGTGGTACGATTCTTTTCCTCACTAGACGTTATTTCTTTTATTTCAGACAGAATACTTTTTACTTTAGTTTTTATTTCATAAAGTTTAATTTCTATTTCTGCTAACTTTTTATAAACCTCATCATGTTTATTCTTACCTACCAAAAAATCAACCTCTATTAACATGTCATTAATCTCTGGTATTGTTTCTTTTTCTATTATCTCAAATTTTATTTTCCAAGTATCATATTTTTCTTCAAGCTTATTATTCTTAACTAGAGCTTTAACCTTACTAAGTTCACTAAGAACAGGTACGTTAATAAGCAAGTTTTTTTCTTTTTCTAACTCACTAATATGATCATATAATTTCTTTTTCTTTCTATTTTTAATTACGATAACAAAAACAATTATAATAACCAACAAAGTAAAAATAATGGTTCCTATATATAATCCTTTTCCCATAAATATTTCTCCTATCCTAACAATGATATTTTACCACAAAAAAAGACATTTTTCATCTGTTTTTTACATATATTTGAAACTAGTTATATAATATCTTAAAAAACTTGACTAAATAACGATATTTAGTTATAATTATTCATGCGTAAACGAAAAAGCAGCGCTTTTTGAATTTGGTAACGTGTTTGTTGCAAGTAAGTTATGTCAGTAGTCTTTATTAAGCTGCAAAGATGAAAGCATTAAAACAAACTCCCTACTAAATGGCAAACAGCCTCTTAGTTTACAAATAAAATAATAGGAGGAATAAAATATGTCAAGATACACAGGTCCTGCTTATAAGAAGAGTCGTCATTTAGGATTCTCTTTATTAGAAACAGGTAAAGAATTAACAAAGAGACCATACGGACCAGGTCAACACGGTAACGATAAGAGACGTGGTAAGGCATCAGAATATAAGATGCAATTAATGGAAAAGCAAAAAGTTAGATTAATGTATGGTTTAAATGAAAAACAATTAAAACTTACTTTTGCAAAAGCAGCTAAAATGAAAGGTATTCAAGGTGAAAACTTCCTTAAATTACTAGAAAGCAGATTGGATAACATAGTATACCGTATGGGTATGGCTACAACAAGAAGAGCTGCAAGACAAGTAGTTAATCATGGACACATTACTGTTAATGGTAATAAAGTTGATATTCCATCATACGAAGTTAAACCAGGAGACGTTATTGCTGTTAAAGAAAACTCTAAAGACCATAAAGCAATATTAGAATCTTTAGAAAAAGTTAATAAAACTGTTGAGTTTGTTGATTTTGATAAGAAAAAGCTTTCAGGAACATACGTTCGTTTCCCTGAAAGAAGTGAACTTTCAGCTGATATTAAAGAATCAATGATAGTTGAATTCTATAATAAGTAATAATTAGATAAGTATTAAATACTTATCTTTTTTTATGCAAAAAAGAGGATAAACTATCCTCTTAATCTTTTAAATAAGTATTTATATTTTAATAATGACATCAGCATAACATAACCCATAATTATTAAAGCAAAAATTATAGGCATTTCTATAAAATTATATGTAAAATTTAATCCATTTGTTAAATATGAATAAGCTAAATCATATATTAACGTCATGTTAAAAACACAAGATAATAAATTATCATTAAAGGTATCTATTAAAGATCCTGCCTTACCATTATTTATGTTATAGATAAGAATACTTATTATACCTACTCCAACTGCTAAAACAAAAGACTGAATATTCATTTCATAAAAATTATTAATTAAAACTATTGAAGTAAACACACTTATAATTAATAATATCATTAATAATAAATAATCCATCTTGGTAACTTGTTTCATGGAAGATAGTTTGATTTGTTTATTTTTCTTTTCTAATAATTTACTTGTAATAAACCCTTCAACTTCTTTATCATCAAACTGAATATTATTATTTATTTTTTCAACGACATCTTCTCCATTATAGTTAGTATGTTCATTTAACATTAATATTAATAGTGGTATGTTCTTACTATCAAGAGCATTTATCATTTGTTTAGAAATATCATCTTCATCATAATTAATTAAACTTTCTATTTCATCATTAAATGATGATGGTATTTTTAACATTATATCCGTTTTTTGATTTAGTAAAAAATCATACGTTGTATTTAGTTTCTTTATTTCATCTTTAAAATTTAGTACATGGTCATCAATCATGTCATTGATAGTGTCTATTCGTTTCTTTTCAAGTTTGTGATTACCCATCTTAAAAAAGTTTAAATCTAGAAAACTATAAATATTTATAAGACCATATATACCAAAGGGTATGGTTATGATTAATAAATTATTGATTGTAAACAAATTAAAAATCAAACATCCAAATAAGAATAATCCCTTAATAAAATCATATATATTTTTAATTCGTTTACCACTCACATCATAAGTCTTTAATACGTTCTTACTGTTATTTAAATTAATAACGGCACCTTCATATACTTTTTTCATAAAGCGATTACCAATAATCTCTTTTTTTAATTTAACTAAATTATTAACTTCTATGCAATCCGCTTTATAATCATCATACTCCGTCATTATTTTCTTCTTAGTAGCACGAGTGGCATACTCTAAGTCTTTATCATGATAACACTTTAATAACTTTAATTCATCATCAGGTAAATACTTGTTATAATTATCAGTTTTAATGCTAATAAACTTATGATACCCATAATTATTAACAGGATATAATTCTATTATCAAATTACATAATTTAATAGCACCATCAATATCATTATTAAGGAGGTAGTCATCTACCTCTTCTTTTAGCTTTCCTAGTGGTTTCTTCTTCTTGTTACTCTTCATATTTAGCTCCTAAAACTCAATACGTTCTTTAACATATTTTATGGCATCATTTATATTTAAAGTTACTTGTTGCATAGTATCCCTATCCCTAATGGTTACCGTATTATTATTAATAGTATCATCATCTATCGTTATACAAAAAGGTGTTCCAATAACGTCTTGTCTTCTATACCTCTTGCCAATAGATGCAGACTCATCATAAGTACACATAAATTCTTTGGACATCAAGTTAAATAACTCATTTGCTTTTTCACTATGAAGTTTTTTAACAAGTGGTAAGATAGCTACTTTATAAGGCGCTAAGAAAGGTTTAAAATGCATAACTTCCCTAGTATCATTTTCTAATTGTTCTTCTTCGTATGCCTCACAAAGAATAGCTAAAGTAAGCCTGTCTGCTCCGATTGAATATTCTATTACGTTAGGTACAAACTTTTCATTAGTCTCCGGATCTTGATAATCTATTTGCTTACCAGAAAATTCAGCATGACGTGATAAATCCCATACTCCTCTATGATGAATACCATTTAACTCTTCCCAGCCAATAGGAAACTTATACTGAATATCACAAGCAGCCTTTGCATAATGAGCTAACTTATCATGATCATGATATCTTAATTTATCTTTATCAAGACCAATATCAGTAATAAAATCTAGTGCTCTCTTTTTGTAATCTTCATAAATATCCATACTAGTTTCTTCCTTACAGAATTTTTGAAGTTCCATTTGTTCAAACTCTATAGTTCTAAACAAGAAATTACCAGGTGTTATTTCATTTCTAAAAGACTTACCTATCTGAGCTATTGCAAAAGGTATCTTAGCTCTTGCTGTTCTTTGTACGTTAAGAAAGTTAACGTACTCTCCTTGACACGTTTCGGGTCTTAAATAAACAGTATCTTTATCACCTTCAACTGTTCCTCTTGATGTTTCAAACATTAGCTTAAATTGTTTAATTTCAGACCAATCAAAACCACCGCAATGAGGACATTTAATATGATTATCACTAATGTACTTTTCCATTTCCTGATTAGTCATTCCTTCAGCAGCTACTTCACCTTTAGAATATTCTTCAATTAGGTTATCAGCTCTAAATCTTTGTTTACACTTCTTACAATCCATCTTAGGATCACTAAAGCTTTGTACGTGTCCTGATGCTTCCCATACTTTAGGGTTCATTAAAATAGCAGCATCTACTCCGTAAGTACTACTATCTTCTTGTACAAACCTCTTCCACCAAGCCTTCTTAATATTATTTTTTAACTCTACTCCTACTGGGCCAAAGTCCCAAGTATTAGCAAAACCATTATATATTTCACTTCCAGGAAATACAAATCCATATTGCTTACATAAATTTACTATCTTTTCCATTGTTAACTTTTCCATATTAATACCATCCTTTCATATCAGTATGAACATAAAAAACTCCCAATACAATTAATATCAAGGGGTGAATATAAATCCACGGTTCCACCCTTGTTATTCTTTCATACTAGAAGAATCATCTCTTTAATATATTGCTGTTAGAGTTTCCACGCTCCGTCATCACATTTCATATAAATAAATTATAGCATTTTTATTTTATTTTAACAATGTTTTTAAGGAAATTTTTACTTTTTAGATAAAGCCCAGTATACCTCTCATAATAGTCGTCTATAAAATCATTCATTTCATTTTTCACTTGGTCTGATAATTCTAACTTAGATATCTTAGATATGTCTACATACTTTAGCATTCTAATAATTTTTATGGTCTTGTCACTTACTATATAATCATTTTCATTATGTTCTTTACATACAAAACCACCCTTAGATGCTGACAAGGTTACTACGTTTTTATTACCACAAGTAACACATCCATCTAATGATGGCGCAACCCCTAAAAATTCTAAATACTTAAGTTCTAAAATATTAGTTATGACCATTGGATCAAAACCATCGTTAATCTTTAGCATACTTGATATGTATAAATCATATATATTTTTATTAGTTGATTGCTTTAACACCTGTGATGTTAATTCAGATATAAAATTTAAATATGATATTTTTTCTATATCCTTTTTGATGTTACTAATTGGATTTATTATATCTGCTGAAATAAGGGTAGATAATTTATCTTCCTTGTAACTTAATTCAAAAGAAGCATAGGTAAAACGTTCGCTAACACTTCTTAAGTCACTTTTGATTCTTTTAGAACCTTTGGATAATACCCCAATAAGACCTTTTTCTTTAGTAATAATGTTTAATATCTTACTTGTCTCTCCATAAGGTTTCTCACTTATTATTACTCCTTCAACTTTCTTTATCTCCAAGTATATCAATCTCCTTTTCAATCATGTACTGATATGTTAAATAATAATTAATATTCCCAGTAATCTTAAACAAACTCCATATATCTTCTTTAGTCATCATAATCACCTTCTATTTATATAGTGGTAACTATGTTTAAATATTATTCATCAATATCATAAAATCCCAATTCTTTTAAATATTTTTCTCTATCTCTCCACTTGTTTATTGTCTTAACATATAATTTTAAATATACCGTTCTTCCTACTTCTTCTTCTATATCTTTTCTAGCCTTAATGCCAATTTCCTTTAACATTCTACCTTGCTTACCAATTATAATACTCTTTAATGAATCTCTTTCAACTATTATTGTTGCGTTTATTATGGCCTTATCTTCTTTTAATATAAGCTCCTCCACCACGCACGTAACGGCATGAGGGACTTCTTCATTAGTAAGTCTTAATACTTTCTCTCTAATTAATTCAGCTATTCTAAACTCTAGAGTAGTATTAGTTAAATCTTCGTCAGGAAAGTATTTAACGTTATCTGGTAAGTACTTTTTTAATGTCTTAATAAGCTCATCAACATTATCATGCTTTAAAGCCGATAAAGGAATTATTTCTTTAAAATCATATAAATCTTTATACTCATTTATTATTTCAAACAATCTTCCCTTTTCTATTCTATCTACCTTATTTAAAATAAGAAATACGGGTTTATTTATTTCATTTAACTTTTCAATAACAAACTTATCTCCAGTTCCTAATTTTTCGGTTACATCTACTAAAAACAAAATAATATCAACATCATCTATTGAGTAATAAGCTTCTTCATTTAATCTTTCACCTAACTTATGTTTTGGTTTATGAATACCAGGAGTATCAACAAATATTATTTGCGTATCCTCATCGTTATATATACCCTGAATGGTATTTCTAGTAGTCTGTGCCTTATCAGAAGTTATGGCTAACTTATACCCAACTAAAGAATTTAATAACGTAGACTTACCCACGTTAGGCCTTCCTATTAAACTTACAAAACCTGATTTCAAATTTATCACTTCCTTAATTATTTATATTATAACATTTATTAGTTTTTTATAAAAGCTAATAGGCTTCAATATATTATTATTCATTATTAACTAAAACACTCATTAATATTAAAAAAATAGCACAAGATGCTATTTAAATAATAATATTATCTTTGGTAAGAATATGTATAAACCAACCACAATTGATGTTAAGGCTGATATTAATACCGCTCCTGCGGCAGTATCTTTTGCTACCATTGCTAGTGGATGAAAGTCTTTAGTATAGGTTTCAACCGTTAGTTCTATAGCTGAATTAATTAGCTCAGACGTTATTACAAAAGTAATCATGCATATTATTAAAACCCATTCTAATGATGCTATATGAAATACAAAACCACATATTGCTACTAATATAGTAATGGTAAAATGAATTAGTAAGTTTTGTTCCCTATCAAAGAATTTTTTTATTTTCTTCATAATGCTACCTAAATAACGCTACTATCTTAGGAACAAATACTGCTAACCACATACATGCTCCAATAATATCTACAACAAAACAAGCTGCGGAAGCCGTGTCTTTAGCTATCTTTGCTAATGGGTGATACTCACCCGTTATCATGTCAACAACCGCCTCAATAGAAGTGTTAAAAAGCTCTGCAACAACCATCATTGCACCCATGACAAGTATTATAACCCATTGTATTGGAGAGGCATTTAAACCTATACCACAACCAATTATTATTACCATAACAATAACGTGCAACAATAAACTTTGTTCATGTAAATAAGCATACTTAAGTCCGTCAAACGAAAACTTAAAACTGTTTAACACCCTCTTAAAGCTTAAGTGTTTAAGTTCGTGTGACTCAACATACTTTCCTCTTGAAATTTCTACATTAACTTTCTCTTTTGATTCCATAACTATCTAGCAACTCCTTTTGTAATCCAAACATACGTTCTTCATCGTTTTTTTTCATATGATCATAGCCTAATAGGTGAAGTAATCCGTGTACTGCTAAAAAGCATATTTCTCTCGTAGTACTATGTTCATATTCTTTAGCTTGCATCTTAACTTTATCATAAGATATATATACATCACCAAGTACCCTAACACCAGGAATATCAATTTGTTTATCATCCTCTAGTGCAAAAGTAATTACGTCAGTTGGTCTATCAATATTACGATATTTCTTATTAATCTCATGAATTCGTTCATCGTTTATAATTATAACATTAAACATTATATTTTTCAATTTTAATTTATCAGCACAATAATTGATAAAATCTTTCATTGTTTCTAACTCTTCTATGTTTTCATCATACTGATTAATTACGTCTATATAGTTCATTCAAAAATCCTCCAAAAATTAAATCTAAATGCTAAGTATATTACCATTAATATTAACATTATTGTTATTAAGTCCAAGAATATTTGGCTCTTTATAAACTTAGGGAATTTATTAGATATCTTCTCTATAAGTTTATATAATAAATAACCAATAACGCCACCCGTAACGTTTAATATCACATCATCTACATCAGCGGTTCTACCTATCATACTTTGTGCAAACTCTATTGAACATGATGTTGCTAAAGTAATAAAAATTGTTGGTAAGAAACTCTTACTTTTAATAAAGTTTGAAATAAACATCCCAAAAGGTACAAATAATAATATATTTCCTAAAACGTTTTTAATAAATAATGGTGACGTAACTTTATACCTAAATATTTCTCTAAAAGGAACAAAATTATCCGTACCATAATTATTATCTTGAAAGGTTACAATGTAGTATAAAAGTAAGATGTATATAATGAATGCCAGCATTAATAATTCTTTATACAAAACAAATTTTTTCTTATTACAAAATAGATATACTAGTCTTACCGAAACTATTATTATGGTAAATATAAATATCATTGGCCAAACATTTTGTACAACGTTAGTAAAAATATCCGTAAACATAGCATACCTCTTTTATTCATTTATTATGTCATCAGTTATTGTGATTGGTGTAACGGCTCTGTAGCTTGTTATGTCTTCACAAATCTTAAAGAAAACATCTACTTTTATTTTACTACCTTTTCTAACAAAATTCAAAGTTTTTTCACTTATTATGTATTCTTCTTTACTTAATTTTTTTTGTATCTTTTTTTTCGCTACAAAAATTGCTTTTTTAACGGCCTCTTCATCTGATAAAACCTCATCAGTAACCTTTGTTTTTCTTTGCTTTTCAATATTAATAGAAAATGGAAATACATTTTCTCTAATAACTCTTTTTCTTCGTTCAAGATATGAACTTTCATAATTCTTTCTTAATGAATATTCTCTATTAAAAAATTCAATTATAACGTTATTTTTAACCTCTTCTAAATAAGTTACTTCTTTATAATGAAGTGGATAAGTAACACTAACTTTATACCAGGTTTCCGCTAAAACCTTACCAGTAGCAGGAACTTGACCCTTTACCGTGTCATCTTTAATTATATCTCCAGATATTAATACTTCTCCTTCGTATACATAATCATTCTTCTTTTTTAAGATGACACCTTTATCTGCCGTTATACTAATTATTATTCCAGACTTTTTAGCTACTACGTGTCTATTTTCTGTTACTTGCTCTTTCTTATTATTCTTTCTTTCGGTTACTTTAATTATTAGTTTGCTACCTTGTCGTTCTATTTCCATCCATTCAATAGAATCTTTATTATGCTTAATAATATTATTTATTATCGTTCTTCTTTTATTAAAGTTTGGTATTAATCCATACTTTTTAATACTATTATCATTTAATTCATCACTTATTAATCGCCTTATTTGTTTATCATTATGAATTATGTCAATATCAAAACACGTGTTACTAATAATAAATAGTATTAATAAAGATATTATTATACTAATTATAAAGCTTACGTTATTCTTAATAAAATTAAAGTATTTAAACGAACCATAGAATTTAATAATATTTATTTCATAAATGCTATTAACTGATAATAGTTTTAAATAGTCATCATACGGCATCTTTAGTACTATCTTGTGTGAACTAATAATTTTATAGTCTTTATAGTTAAGTTTTTTAGACCTGATTATCATTATAATACGTTCAGGTCTTTTTCCTTCAATACTTATCTTAACATAACTAATCATTAGTATTACCAAAACTTATCATGTCTATGTCTCCAGATATAATAATAAATTCTTTAAACATTGTTTCTATTATTAATTTTTTACCCTTAACATATATTTTTTTGTTGTTTTTTAAAACCGTTATTTTATTATTGCCAAAATGTTCTATTCTATCATAATAATATATCTTAACCTTACCATCTATTATTCTGATTTCAAAATTATTACACTCCGTATAATTATTTATCATGTTTTTAATATTCAAATATATCACCACTTAATTTTATGCAAAAAAAAACTTACTATGTAATAGTAAGCTTTAATATGAGTAAAGAAAATGATTATGAATCTCTTCTATCATGTCTTGCAGCCTTGCGACTGTTTTTGATAGCTTCTTTCTTTGCGTTCCTTCTTTGAATTCCTGGTTTATCATATTGCTGTTTTTTCTTAACTTCTGAAGGGAGACCGCTTTTAGCTACTCTCTGTTTGAATTTCTTTAACGCAGCATCTACGTTACCATTTTTCACTTGAACAGATATCATTTTTCTTTCCCCCCTCTCCTTTTTTTCTATGACCTATTATAACACCCGTTCATTTTTATTACAATATATTTTTTTATTTTTGTTGTAAAAAATGACAGTTTTTTCACATATTTGATAAATAAATACGTAGTTTTAATTAAAAACCCCATTTCTAGATTTAGAAATGAGGTTTAAAAACTTTATTTATTAGCGCATATTACAATAACTATTACCAAACATTCTTCTTACACTACTTCCTAAATACCTACCAATATCCATAAATGAATTAATACCCCTAATAAGGGCATTAAGTAATGCTGCTGATATTCCAGCACCACCTTTTATTTGTTTTAATTCCGTGTTTGTAAGTTTCATTAGTCCTCCTATCTACATCTAAATGGTCTTGTAAAACCATCAAATATTCCTATTATAAAAGTTACTCCCGCAACGATACCCGCTACTACCCATCCAGCAGAAGCTCCACCTTTTATCTTTCTTAATTCTGTTTTATTTAGTTCTTTCATTAATCCTCCTTTTTACTTATATTATTTAGAGTTATTATCTTGTTAAACAAATCTTTATTGCTATCTCTATGTGTAATTAATATTATTGTTAAATCATTATATAATCTTTTTATGTTTTTTAATATTATTCTTTCTGATTTATTATCTAACTGACTTGTAGTTTCATCAAATATTATTATCTTTTTATTGCAAGCTAAAGAACTAGCTATCATAATTTTTTGCAACTGCCCTCCAGATAAATTAGCGTTTGTATTATCAACTACGTAATCATAAGTTATGTTATTATCTTTTATCATCTTATCAACTAGTGATGCTTTAAGCACTTTTTCATCAAGGTTACTACCAAAAAAGATGTTATCTTTTATTGACATGTTAAACACTTTGGTTTTTTGATCAACATAAACAATGTTATTTTCAATTACCCCCTCTTTATAGTTACTTATTAGCTTATTATTTATGTA
>CAZBUA010000005.1:0-3381 GCA_964494975.1 uncultured Muribaculaceae bacterium | reverse complement strand
TTAGCAACTTAAACAAGGTTGTTTTACCACTACCGGCATCTCCTTGTATCATAACCCAATCTCCCTTATTAACATTAAAAGAAACATCTTTTAATATTAACTTATCATCAACTTCATAAGACACCTTATCAAACTTTATATTACTAATTTCAATACCATTATCATCATTAACTCTTGAATCAATATTAAATACCGTTTTAATTCTGTTATATGAACTTTTAAAGTCTGAATAAAGCGGCATTAATGACGTTATCCCCGTTACTGATTCTGTTAATATGTTTAATAAATATAATACAAACATTATTTGATATAAACTAATATTGCTTAATGATAATGTTAATATCATAATTACGTTTAATAGTGAAAACACTATTCCCTCAATAAAGGATTTTTGCTGATATTTTTTTGATATGTTTTTATACTTTTCTAAAACTAATTCATAATTATTAGAAAGTTTATTTAAAAAATAATTTTCCTTTTTTAAGTTCTTTATTGATATTATTCCATTAAAAGAATCTACAATATCACCATTTAATGATTCGTTAGATACCTGCATATCATAAGTTTCATAATAATGTTTTTTTACAAAAAAATAATTATATATAAACATTAACATTATTAATAATAAACTTATTATTAAGATTTTTATTGATAAGAAACCAACGGTTATTAAAGTAAACAATAATAAAATAACATTAACAAAAATTACCTCTACTAGTTTAAAAAACATTTCTTTAACATAAGATAAATCATTTAACTTTGATATTAACTCTCCTGAACCATTACTTTGATAAAAATTGTGAGGTAGGTTGATAAGTTTGTTTATTGTTGGAATCGTAATACCTTTATCAATTAACAATTTAAAATGTAATGATACTTTTTGACGATAATAATCAAATATTTCTTTAAATAAATATATAATTATTAAAAATAAACAAGCATAAATAATTTTATTATCAGTTTCTTTTAGCTCTAAAAGCTTAATTATGAACGAGAGAGTATATGAAGATATAATGCTTAAAAGCCCCACAATAAAGGTTGCCAAAAGAATTGATATAATTAATTTTTTGTTATTAAACACACTCAAATAATTGTGATCATTTAAGTTGTTAGGTACTAATGCAATACCTAAGTATTTTTTAACAAAGTCACTTTTATTTATACTAATTTTTGAAGTAGCTGGGTCTAATACTATTATTTTGTCCTCTTTTACTTCTTTGACCACCACGAAATGTTGAAGTTTATCATTGGTCATAGTAAGTGCGATAAATGGAGTTTTTGCCTTATCTAATCCATACTCTTTATAACCAGTAATTGATAATCCATGTTTCTTTGCGACGTTTATAATGTCGTAAGCACTTACCCCTTCCATACCCATATTAAATTCATTTTTTAAATCATTGGTAGCTACATTCTTACCAAATGATTTTAACAGCATAGATAAACATGCTATGCCACAATCATTAATTGATGTTTGGCTTACAAAACTTGTTTCGTTTATTTTTATCACCTCCTCAATATAATCTTTAGATGTTTTTTAACAAATCACTCATTATTTTTTCAATTTTATGAAAAAACATGTTATTATATTAAATAACGGAGGAAATATGGCAGTATCTGAGAAAATAAAAGAATGTATAATAATATATAATCCAATATCTACTAGATTTAAAGAAGATGATTTAAATTTAATTGGTAAAACATTGCGTGCTAAAGGAATTCATCCTGAATTCGCTAAAAGTATGTATCAAGGGCACTTAATAGAATTAGTTAAGTAAGCTGATAAAAAAAATACGTTGGTATTAACCCTTGGAGGTGATGGTACCGTAGGTGAAGCATATAAAGCTTTGGACATGATTAAACAAAAAGGTATATATGCACACGTACCTACCGGCACTACAAATGATATGGCTAAGAATTATGATGTTAGGTACAAAGATCCAAATAAAATAGTAGAAGATATAGTTAATGGTGAAGAAGTATCATTTGATACATATAAAGTTAACGGTACACCATGTGCATACACTTCTACTTTTGGTTATTGCTCACACATACCATATATTACACCAGGTAGTTTGAAGAAAAAGTTAGGTCATGCAGCATATGTTACAACCGCTTTAAAGCCACTTTTAAAAGGACCAGAAAATTATAATATTACTTATAATACAAATGATGTTAGTGGTAATACAAACTGTATTTTAGGCTGTGTATCAAATAGTAAGGGTTTTGCTGGAATAAACATATTTCCAAATGCCAAACTTGATGACGGAATGATAGAGATGCTTTTAATTAGTAAGCTTTCACCTGGTATGATAGCTAAAATATTTAAAGAGTATCTAAAAGATAATATTAATTTGAGTGAGATGGGAGATTGTGTTACAACACTATCTGCTCCAAAGATATCATTAACATTTAATGATGAATTATATCCTTCTTTTCCTTTAGATATAGATGGTGATAATTCTCATATACTACCTACTAAAGATAATTCAACAATTGATTTTGAAGTTGGTAAAAAGGTAAAAATATTAAAAAGAAAAAAGAAATAACATTAGTTATCTCTTTTTATTTTTACATGGTGTCCTGCAAAGGATTCGAACCTTTGACCCACGCCTTAGAAGGGCGTTGCTCTATCCAGCTGAGCTAGCAGGACACAATCTGTTCAAACGAACAAACTAATTATAGCAAAAAAATAATAATTATTCAATATTTTTTAATACACTTTTTGCTATTTCAGCACCATTTACCGTAAATATAACCTCTTTAACGTTATAATTGTCCCTAATAGATAGAGAAATTGAGTATACTACCTCTTCTAAAATACTTTTATCATCAACGTTATCAAAGATGTAATTATTAAAATCTACCGTAATTACATCATTACTAATACTATAACTTTGAAGTTTGGTATTATAATTTAGAAAACTCATTAAATTAGTTTCATAGATACTTGATGATGTTAATTCGTCTATTATTATTTCTATTTTACCCCTGTTATCATTTGTTATCTTTGTTACTGGTACATAATAATCCTTATTATTATTTTTACTTATGTAATATATTGTTGTTAAAGTGGAATTCTTATAATCTTTTATATCAAGTTCTTTATTTATACCATCTTTTCTCGTTAGAGGTTGTAAAATATATTTATTTGAGCTTGGTAAATAGTTGATCACCTCATTATTAACACTAAACAGCACACTTTTTATTCCATCTATCGTTGTTAAATTGTAAGTTATAGCTTCTAACGCCACTTCGTCATATGGCTTTTTTATTGCATAAAAATCATCAGAAACATCTAACTTAATAACATCACCATCTATTTCAATACTATTTATTATTGTAGTACTTGGAAGAATACCCTTAAAACCATTAGGGATA
>CAZBUA010000004.1:22718-23704 GCA_964494975.1 uncultured Muribaculaceae bacterium | reverse complement strand
ATTAAAGGGATTTTATGACAAAAGCAATAAAAATGCTAAAGATTTTAATAATTATGATAATTTAGATAAATATTTAAAGAATAATTGTGCGTTTGATTGTGCATATTTTATTGCAAAAAGAAAATAATTATGTTAAAATAGACTATGTAAGAATAAAAGAGGTGTTTAATATGGTGACTACTAATAACATTGGGAGTGGAAAGAAAGTAAATGTTGGGCAAAGTTTTGCTAGTGGAATGTCTGCATTACAAACAATTGAGAAAGAAAAGTTTGTAATTGTTGATGAAGCTGGCACTAAAAAAGATGCCGAAAGATTATCTTTATTTAAATTAAAAGATAATGAAAAAACTTATATTGTATACACTTTTAATGAAGTTGATGAAAATGATATGATTAAACTATACGTTGCTATACTAAATGATAAAGATGGAGTATACTCTTTAGAAAACATATCAGATAATGACGAGTGGACTAGTGTTAAGGATGCAATGAGAAAGATTGCTAAGGATGGTCAGCAAGTTTTAAATAGCAAAGAAGATAAGTAGGTAGGAGGAATTAACATGAGTAATAGTGAACAATTAGAAGCAAAAACAAATGGTAAGAACATTGCTTTAGATGGTGTTACAATAATTAATGAAGGTGTTGAACTATCGAAGGAAGAAGCAAAGACTGAAGAAGCTGCTCCTACAGTCGCTGAAACTACGGTTGAAGTATCAACTATTCCTGAAGAAGCTGCTCCAGTAGTTCCTGAGGTAGCTGAAGAAACTCCGGCTGCTGTTGAAGAAACACAAGCTGTTGAAATGCCTCAGATAAACGTTCCAACACCAGAAATAGAACCAAAAGCAGTTGCTCCAGTGGCAGCTATAGAGTTACCACCAGAGTTAAATCCAGTTTTATCTGCTCCAACTCCTGAAACTACCATTCAAACTACTGAAGAACAACCAGCATATAATAACATGTTTGCAAACTATGATTTTAATCAAAAT
>CAZBUA010000004.1:9450-22708 GCA_964494975.1 uncultured Muribaculaceae bacterium | reverse complement strand
CGGTGTTCCAGAGACCAATAATTATAATAGTGTAGAAGAACAGCCTTCGTCATTCTCTAGTCTTCAAAGTGATAATCAATCTGATAGTGCACTATTTAATTCGCAATATCAAGATAATGAATTGGTAAAAATCCCAACAATAGTTACCAAAGAACATGCTCAAGAAGCAAAAGACGCTTTTTTAGGAGCAGTTTCAAAAAGTTATGATGTTCTTAATGGGCAAATAGAACCTGTAAGACAATTTGCTGAAGATGCTGCATTGTGGATTGAAGATGTTAAAAAAGCAGGATTTGTAAGTGGATATAATCAAGATTTAGGAAGTAAAATATTAAGAAAATATTATGGCCTTAAAGAAGAAAATAATAATGATAATGTTGCTTCTTTAAAAGAAGAAACTCCAATAAATGATAACGTTATTCCATTTGGACCAACTCAGAATTTTAATGATAGTGATGTGGATGATAACACTTATGGAATGGCTGTTTAAAAATTGTTAATAATAAAGATATGGTAACATATCTTTTTTTATTTAAAAAATTAACAATAATTACCATGTTAAAAATTGTATGAAATGATAAAAAATTCACATTCTATTAGTGTATAGGAGGTGAATACACATGAAAAACAATAGTAAATTAGTTGCTCCACAAGCTAAGCAAGCTATCGACCAAATGAAATACGAAATAGCTAACGAATTTGGTGTTAACTTAGGAGCTGATGCAACAGCAAGAGCTAATGGTTCAGTTGGTGGTGAAATCACTAAACGTTTAATAACTATGGGTAAATCACAATTAGGTGGATCATATAATATCCAAAAGTAATTAAAATAGATTGACAAGGTAGCGTTTTTGCTGCCTTTTTTCTTTTATTTATTGGTCTTTTGTTGTATAATTGTACCTAGGAGTGTGAATTTATGAAAATTTTATCAGTGAACGCTGGATCATCATCACTAAAGTTCCAGTTATATGAAATGCCAGAAGAAGAAGTACTTATTTCCGGACTAATGGAAAGAATAGGAATGGAAAGAAGTTTTTATACAATTAAAATAAATGGCGAAAAGATTAAAAAAGAAGTTGATTTAAAGAATCATGAAGAAGCTTTTAAAACGTTAGTAAAAGAATTAGAAGAAAATAACGTTGTTAATAGCTTGGATGATATTAAAGGTATAGGACATAGAATTGTTCAGGGTGGAGATTATTTTGATAAGATCGTTGTAATAGATAGTGAAGTATTATCTAAGATAGAAGAGTTATCAGCTCTAGCACCACTTCATAATCCAGCTGCTGCAACCGGAATAAAAGCTGCTATGGAAGTGTTCCCTAACGCGGTAGAAACAGCTGTGTTTGATACTGCTTTTCATCAAACAATGCCTAAAGAAAATTATTTATACGCATTACCAATGTCTTGGTATAAAGATTATAAAGTAAGACGTTATGGAGCTCATGGTACTTCTCATAAGTATGTTGCTAACAGAATGAATGAAATTCTAGGAAGAGAAGATACTAAGTTAATTACTTGTCATATTGGAAATGGAGCTTCAATTAGTGCCGTTGTAAATGGTAAGTGTCTTAATACAAGTATGGGATTAACACCTAATGCTGGATTAATAATGGGTACTAGATGTGGTGATATAGATGCAAGTATTATTCCTTATATAATGGAAAAGACAAATATGAGTCCTAAGGATATTGATAATGCTATTAATAAAGAAAGTGGTCTTTTAGCTATTAGTGAAAAGAGCAGTGATTCTAGAGATATTGAAGATGGTATTGCTTCTGGTGATGAAAAATGTATTTTAGCTCAAAAGATGTATGTTAGAAGAATCGTTGATTACATAGCCAAATATTATGTAGAAATGAATGGTTGTGATGCCATTGTGTTTACCGCTGGTATTGGAGAGAAAGCTGTTGATACAAGAACTGATATTCTAAACGAATTAGGAGTACTTGGTATAACACTTGATAAAGAAGCTAATAAAGCAAGGGGTAAGGAAACCTTAATAAGTACTGCTGATTCTAAAATAAAATGTTATGTAATACCTACTGATGAAGAGCTTATGATAGCTAGGGATACTTTAGAATTGGTAAAGTAGTATGGAAGAGAAGATATTAGAATTAATAAAGAAACATACTAAAATAATAATTGCAAGACATATTGGTGGTGATCCTGACTCTTTTGGAGCAACTTTTGCTCTAAAAGAAATAATAGAGGAAAATTTTGAAGATAAAGTTGTTACTGTTGTTGGATCTTCAGTATCAAAGTTTAGATTCTTTGGTACTCATGAAAAAATAACTGAAGATTCTTATAATGATGCTCTTTTAATAACGGTGGACGTGCCTGATATAAAAAGAATTGATGGTGTTGATTTTTCAAAGTTTGAAGATGTTGTTAAGATGGATCACCATCCTGAAATAGATAAGTTTTCAGATTACGAAATAGTTGATGAAAGTGCTTCTTCAGCTTCTGAAATAATAGCTTTATGGGCTTATAAATTAGGTCTTAAGATTCCTAAACATGCAGCTGAAAACATATTTATTGGTATTGTAGCGGATACTAATAGATTCTTATTTCAAAGTGCAAGAGCAGAAACTTATGCCGTAGCAGCTAAACTAATAAAAGACGAGCAAATAAATCCTACTGAGTTATATGCTAAGCTTTATAAAAGATCAATATCTGAAGTAAGGTTAGAAGGACTTATATCTTTACATATGAAGGTTACTAAAAACGGATTGGGTTATATTAAATTAAAAGATTCTGATCTAAAAGAATATGGAATAGATTCAGCTAGTGTTGGTAGTATCATGAATAATTATAATTTTATTAATGAATTATTAGTATGGATAGTATTTACTGAAGATGCTAAAATGAACGTTATAAGAACTTCAGCTAGATCAAGAGGACCTAAACTTAATAAGTTATTTGAACAATATAATGGTGGGGGTCACGTATATGCATGTGGAGCTAAACTAAAATCCTTTAGTGAAGCTGATGAAATAATAGATAAATTAGATAGTTTATGTTTGAATTATAAAGAAGAAGACGATGAATAGTCTTTTTTTTTAACCTTATTTGTGATATTATTTATTTGGGTGAACATAAATGATAATTAATGGTAAAGATATAGATGTAAACGAATTAATAAATGATGTTAATGATGATAATAAGTCTATAAAAATGAGGGGTAAGGGTATTTATTTAAGTGATGATGAAGTATCTGTATTAAATACTTATGGAATAGATTATAGAAAGTATGCTTCTTTAAATAATTTGATATTTGACATTGAAGAGGTACTAAACGAAGATGATTCTTCTGAAGATTTAGAAGCTATATCAAAAAGATTATCAGAATTAAATTATTATAATAATACTAATAAGTGAGGTAATAAATATGAACAGTATAAAAGTTAAAAATTTGTATGGTAAAAGCGTTAAAATAAGTATTGTAAATGACGAATCAAAAGCTAATTTTATAACTCATTCAGGCACTTTTCACGCTGATGAAGTCATGGCAACTTGTATTTTGTTAAATAAGTTTGGAAACATAAAATTATTTAGAACTAATAACGTTACTAACAATAAAGCTTTTGTTTATGACATAGGTTATGGTAAGTATGATCATCATCAATTAGATTATAATGAAATGAGAGATAATAAAATTAAGTATGCTTCTTGTGGATTAATATGGAGAGCGTTTGGTAAGGATATTTTATCAAAGTATGATGATGAACTATTTGATAAGATTGATAAGAAATTAATAATGGATATTGATAGGGATGATAATGGTCAGTCTTTGGAAGATAAAACTAACGCCATGGTACAAACGTTACCATCATTGATAGGAAGCTTTAATCCAGCTTGGGATGAAGAAGGATGCGAGAGTAAGAACTTTTTAGATGCCATATCTTTTGCAAATAAAGTATTAAATAATTGTGTTCATAAGACTAGGGCACAACTAAAGGCTAAAACTATAATAGAAAAGAAGATTGAAGAAAGTAATGATGGTATTTTAATATTAGATTCTTACATGCCATGGAAGGACGTCGTGTTATCTTCTTCTAATCCTAAAGCAGAGACCATTTTATATGCCGTATTCCCATCAAAAAGAGGTGGCTATAACGTTGTTGGTACACCAGATAAAAAGGATAATTTTAAGGTTAAAAAGCCATTTCCATCTAACTGGGGAGGTCTTGGTATAGATGAACTAAGACAAGTAAGTAAGGTAGATACAATAACTTTTTGTCATAAAGGATTATTTATATGCGCTTGTAAGACGTATGATGATGCTATTAAAATAGCTAAAATAAGTATTGAAAATAAATAAGATAGTTACAAAAGTAACTATCTTTTTATGTAATTAATATCCATTGCATCATCAACAAACTTATATATTGCCATGTTATCATCATTTGTATAAGTAATTAATTCGTCTATCATTTTATCTTTTATATAGATAGTAGGTATTCCTTTATATTTTTCATCATCAGAAGAAGACCATATAATATGATATCCCTGAATGTTACTCGCGGTATTAAGAAGTTCGTGAATAACACGCTCAGTAATTTTGTCATCATTTATTATGGTTAATAAAGATTCTATTGAAAGTGTATTATAATTCTTTACAAAGGCATCATCCGGATTTCTATGATGTATTTCTTCAGTTAACATTTGAACTAATTGTTTTCTTTTTTGAATTATTATTTTACTTTTTTGTTCTTGATCTAACATGTTATCACTCCCTATAAAACGTGTTTTATTTTAGCACAAATACCTAATATTTGCAATTTATTATTATATTTGGTATAATACATCATGCAATTTGAAATATTGTATATTAAAATGTAGGTGATTAAATAATGAAGATTAATGAGGTAGACCTCTCCAACGTTGCCGTTAGAAGAAGTCAGTACCCAACAGATGGCAAACCCGAGTTCTTACTTATAGGAAGAAGTAACGTAGGTAAGTCAAGCTTTACTAACTCAATTATGGAAAGAAGAGATTTTGCTAGAATATCTGGGAAACCAGGTAAGACACAAACTATTAATTTCTATAAAGTTAATAAGGATTTTTATTTAGTAGACGTTCCAGGATATGGATATGCTAGCGCTGGAAAGAGTGCCCAAAAGAAGTTTGGTATGATGATAGAAGAATATTTATCTGAAAGAAAAGAACTAAAGCAAGTATTTATGCTTGTTGATTTTAGACACAAACCTAGTGAGGATGATCTTTTAATGTATAACTTCTTAAAGTTTTATGAATTAAAAGTTACGTTGGTCGCTACTAAAGTAGATAAAGTGGGTATTACTCAAAGAGATAAGTACAAAAAACAAATAACAGATAACATAGATTTAGCTATTGGTGATGAATTAGTATTATTTTCATCAAAGACTAAACTAGGTAAGAAAGAAATACAAGGTATGATAGAAAAAGAAGTTTATAATTAATTATAAACTTTTTTTATTTTCTCCTAATAATTTAAGCTTTTTATTATTTTTTAGTATTGCCATTTGCATTTTAGCATTATTATTAAGTTTAATAAGTCTTTCTCCTTGGGGAATATTATCTAATATTAGGCTAGCATTAATAGTTTCTAAATTACTTAATATTATTAAATGCAGTAAATCAGTACAATCTCTGATATTTCCGTTTTTAGCTAATTTAGGATTATTGATTTTCCATTCTTTAGCAGTCATTCCAAACAGTGCAACATTTAAAACATCTGCTTCTTTTGTTCTTCAGTAAGCGTTGGAACAATATAGTTTTTAATTACATCCGTATGAACCATATAATTAGCTTTTGATAATATTCTATTTGCATTCCATTCTATTTTGTATTGGTAATTTTCATTTCTTTTCAATCTTTCAAATTCTTTTATTAAGTATAATTTAAATTCCGGGCTAATCCAACTTGCAAATTCAAAAGCAATATCACTTCTAGCAAATGTTCCACCACCATATTTTCCAGGTTTAGATATTATTCCAATAGCATTAGTATCTCTAATCCATTTAAGTGGCGACATTGTAAAAACATACCTTCCAGCTTCATTTTTAAACTGGTCGAATTCGACTAGTTTAAAATTATCATTATTTAATTCTTCCCATACTCCTAAAAAAGAAATTGTTTCTTTATTACGCATCCAATTTTTCACTACGTCAGCAGGACTTTCATCATTTTGTGTTTTTGCTAAATCAGTTAAAGAAATATATTCACACCATCAATTCGTAATACTTTAATTGTATTTCCTTGAACATCAACATCAGTTTGTATTGAATTATTTTTCAAAATATAACTCCTTTCTTTCAATTGATTTTATATAGTTTTAACTTTTTTTTATTTTTTAAGCATACCTTATTATAATTATTAGCTGTTTTTTACCAAATCCCTTTTCTAAATGCTTCATTTTTAGACCAAATTATGATATAATCTTGAAAGATTTGAGGTGATTGGTATGAAATTACCAACAATAGCATTAGTAGGAAGACCAAACGTTGGAAAATCTACTATATTTAACAGATTAGTTGGAAGAAAGCAAGCTATTATTGAAGATACTCCAGGTGTTACTAGAGATAGAATATATGGTAATGGTACTTATGATGATTATAAATTTAACGTTATTGATACCGGTGGTATTGATATAGCGGAAGAAACTTTTAATAAAGAAATAAAGATTCAGGCAGAATTAGCCATAGATGAAGCTGACGTTGTTGTTTTTATTGTGGACGGAAAAGAAGGGATTACCACTAATGACATAGCGGTAAGAGACATTTTAAGAAAGAGTAACAAAAAGATTGTTGTGGCAATTAACAAGGTTGATAACAAAGTAGCAATGGATAATATTTATGATTTTTATGAGTTGGGTTTTGATTATTACATACCCATATCAGGTACTCATAACCTTGGTATGGATGACTTAATGGATGAAGTGACAAGTGGTTTTAATAAAAATATTGAAGAAGATTATGACTCTAGTGTTGTTAAGTTTTGTGTTATTGGAAGACCAAACGTAGGTAAGTCAAGTTTGGTTAACGCAATATTAAATGAAGAAAGAGTAATAGTAAGTGATGTAGCGGGTACCACTCGTGATACGATTGATACTGAGTTTACTTATGATAAGGAAAAGTTTGTGGTAATAGATACTGCCGGAATGAGAAAACGCGGTAGGGTATATGAACAAATAGAAAAATATAGTTTACTTCGTAGTATGAAGGCTATAGACAGAAGTGATGTTTGCTTGGTTGTTATTAATGCTGAAGAAGGAATTATAGAACATGATAAACATATTGCAAGTTATGTTCTTGAGGCTGGTAAAGCACTAGTACTAGTAGTTAATAAGTGGGATACCGCTGTTGATAAAGATAAGGATATTAAAGAATTTACTAAACTTATGAGAGCTGAATTTCAGTTCTTATCATACGTACCAGTAGTATTCTTATCTGCTAAGACTAAAAAAAGATTGCACACTCTTATGCCAGAGGTAATAAAGGCCTATAATAACTCTCATAGAGAGGTTAAAACTAGTCTTTTAAACGATGTTATAACTGATGCTGTATCATTGCAAGCACCACCTTCATATAAGGGTAGAAGACTTAAGATATACTTTACTGCACAAACTGGTACGGTACCACCTAAGTTTACCTTCCATGTTAATAATAAAGGTTTAGTACATTTCTCATATGAAAGATACTTAGAAAATAAAATAAGAGAAAATTTTGATTTTGAAGGTACACCAATAGTATTCCAGTTTAAGAATAGAGACGAATAGAAGCTATTAAAACTTCTTTTCTTTTTAATAACAATTTATGATAAGTATCATATATTATTTTAGGAGTGATAATTATGGGCATATCTGATAGTTTTTTAAACAAGGTAGAAAGAAAAACTAACGTTTCTAAAGAATCTATTTTAGGTCTAGCTGAGAGGTTAAAAGATGGTAATTTAAAGGATGAAAACACCATAAGAGGGGTAATTAGTGAACTATCATCTTTAACTGGTAAACCAGTTTCTAAAGAACAATCTGACAAGATTGTAAAAGCAGTAGTAGGAGATCAAATACCTAATGATATAGAAAACATGATAGATTAAGCAAGATTTGTTCTTGCTTTTTTTATTTATTTGCTTTTTCTTGTGAAAAATGATATAGTATGCCTGCAGTAAAAAATATTAGTATTAATGGGGGAGACATGAAAAGCTTTAAAGATAATTTTTCAATTATTGAAAATTTATATGATAATAATAAAAAATATTTAGCAAGTACTGCTATTATTTATTATGAAAGAAAAATAACTTATGATGAACTTTTTAGAAACATTAGTAATGTTGCACAAAATTTTAAAAATAATGGTATAAATAAGGGTGATATGGTAATGGTTATGCCAGTTAATACACCAGAGTTTGTTTATACTTATTATGCTCTTAACATGATAGGAGCAATTGTTGTTCCTATTCATCCATTATCCTCTCTAAAGGAGATAAAAAATTATTTAGAAGAAACAAACTATAAGATGATTGTTTGTGCCGATGCTAATTGTAAAGTATTGGATAATGCTATGAAAGAAACTAATAAGAATATTAAAACAGTTATAGCACCAATCGGTAATTCAATACCTTTAGGATTTAAACTTGAAAATATTAAAAACAAAGAATTAATAAAAAGTACTAATGGTTTGAAGGCAAACGTTCGTGACGTAATGGGTAGCTCAAAAGCATTTATATTATGGGATAATTTTAATAAGAATAATAAGAATATGAATATGGATTTTAGCGGAGGTTATAAAGATACGGCGGTAATAGTTCATACTGGAGGTACTACCGGAGTCCCTAAGGGAGTTAAACTATCTAATGAAAATGGTATTGCTTTGGTAGAAAACCATATTAATGGAAATATTAATTTAAATAGGAATCAAACTATTTTAGGTAACATTTCAATGTATACTGCCTTTGGTTTTTTTGATAATATAAACGTACCTTTATCAATAGGTGTTACTGTTGTCCTAGAGCCTATCTATTCACCTAAAACTTTTGTTAATGATATTAACAAATATAGTCCTAATATACTGTTTACCGTTCCGTCATTTATGGAAGAATTTATTGAAAAAGAAATAAAAGAAGAGCAAGAAAGTGGAATAAGAAAAGATTTTTCTAATATTGACATTATTATAATAGGCGGTCAAAAAATGTCAAAAAATTCACTAGAACTCACTAATGAGTATATTAAATCACACCAGCCAATGAAATATATAAAAACGAAAGTAGATACTGGATATGGTTCTTCAGAAACTTGTGCTGCTCTTACTTGTACCATATTTGATGATTGCAACAAGTTAAAGGTTGGAAAACCATTTCCATATGTGAATTTAAAAATAGTTGATTTAGACACTAAAAAAGAATTAGAAACTGGCAAAAAAGGTGAGGTTTTAGCGAGTGGTCCAACTATTATGCAAGGATATTATAATATGGATGATGAAACCAATAAAGTATTAGAAAAAGATGATAAAGGTATTACCTGGTATCATACTGGGGACGTCGGATATTTAAATGAAACTGGAGAGTTAGAAGTAGTAGGAAGAATAAGAAAAATGATAACCATGTTTAACGGATATAAAATAGCTAGTCCAGCTATAGAAGATATGGTTGAAACTTTGAATGAAGTTAATTCCTGCGTTGTAATTCCAATGAAAGATCCTAATCATCCTAAAGGAGAAGTGCCTAAAGCTTATGTTTCTTTAAATAATAATTTTAATAAGCGAGAAATCTATGATAAAGTAATTGATGTAGTAAATAATAACATGAACGAAAGAAACAAAATATATGACGTTGTCATAGTTGATGAAATTCCTGTTACTAAGATGGGTAAAAAAGATTTTAAAATGATAGAAATATTAGACTTGTTTAATAGTATTTATCCAAATTCTAATATTAAATTAAATAAATCTCAAGATCTGAATTATGATTATGTTTGTATGATAGATGAAAGCGTTTTTGATAACATAAATGATGTAATAAATACTTTAAAATCCGAATTGTTAGAGAAAGAAGTATCAAATGGTATTGATATAAATAATATAAAAACCATAAATTATAAAATAATAAAACACCAAGAGTATATAGATGACAATGAAAATGTATTAAGTAGTCAAAAACTTGTTAAAACCAAAAATGTATGATATTATTACAATAATAGGAGATTAATAATATGATTAGTAATTTGTATTTTTGTATAGGTAGTTTATTTTATAGTATTATGTTATTGTTTGTTTACTTTACAGGAAAGAAGAAAAATAATTTAGAAAACAAAACGTATGCTAAGTTAATAGTAACTAATTTTATTGGTATATTAATAGGGTTTGCATGTTTTTATACAGTATTAAACTATGAGTTATATCCAACCCTTAATTATATTATATCAAGAATATATTTATTATATTTATTAGCGTGGATATCACTCTTTGCTGAGTATATATTTATAATAACAAACAAATTAGAAATAAAAGATGATAAGTATAAGATGTTTAGAAAATATAATTATGTTTTATACATAATATCCGCAATAATAATATTTGTTTTACCACTTAAGTATGTTAATAATAATGGTAGTGTATATTCTTATGGAGCCGCAGCTCAGTTTGTGTACGTATTATCAGAATTATATATAATATTTAATATAATAAGTATGTTTAAAAACTCCAAAAATTTTAACATAAAAAAATATTCACCATTGTTTATATTTATAGCGGGTGGTATTGTTGTAATGTTAGTTCAATCTGCTTATCCAGAACTGTTGTTAATGACATCAATGGAAATATTTGTAACATACATGATATATTTTACAATGAATAAAAATAATTAAAAGGAATAGTTGTAGTATTTAGCTTTCCTTCCATTAGGAGGTAAATATGAATTATATTACTGAAAACGATTTAAAAGGAACAATATTTTTTCTTAACTCCGTTGTATCAAAATCAAATTCTTTTGGATTATTATTAATTGGTATGATAATAGTGGTGGTTTGCTTAATTGGATTTATATTTTTTAATAATAAATAAAAGTTCTATAAATAGAACTTTTTTTCATATTAATATTTATTTTTCATAGTATTTAATGAAAGATAAGAAAGTAGGGATTATATGGAAAAATATGACATAATTAAAGATATATCTGAAAGAACTGGTGGGGATATATATTTAGGAGTGGTAGGTGCTGTTAGAACGGGTAAATCTACATTTATTAAAAAATGTATTGAGAATATAGTGGTGCCTAACATAACAGATGAGTATGAAAAGAAAAGGTGTTTAGACGAAATACCACAAACAGCTCAGGGAAAAACAATAATGACTATAGAGCCAAAGTTTGTACCATCAAATGCTGCTACAATACACATAGAAGACTTTACAGCCAGTATAAGGTTGATTGATTGTGTTGGTTACGTTATTGATGCTGCCAAAGGATATGAAGATGAAAACGGCCCTAGAATGGTTAGAACACCTTGGTATGATGAAGAAATACCGTTTGTAGAAGCTGCTGAAATAGGAACAGAGAAAGTAATTAGAGACCACTCAACAATAGGAATCGTGGTAACTACTGATGGTTCTATTGGAGAGATTGAAAGAAATGCTTATGTAGAAGCTGAAAATCAAGTAATAAGTGAATTAAAAGAAATAGGAAAACCATTCATAGTAATATTAAACTCAGTACACCCTAATCATCCAGATACTGAAAGATTAACTGAGAGCTTAAGAGAAGAACATGACGTTCCAGTAATGACAGTTAATGTTGAAGCCATGACAGAAAAGGAAATATATAACATTTTAAAAGAAGCGTTATTTGAATTCCCGGTACTAAGCGTTAATGTTAACATGCCAGATTGGATAGCATGCTTATCTTATAAACATCCTTTAAAAAAAGAATATGTTGATAAGATAAAAGAAAGTGTTGTTGACGTTGATAAGGTAAGAGACGTAGATAATATTATTGGACATTTTCAAGGATGTGATCACATATCTAAATCATACTTATCAGAAATTAATACCGCTACTGGAGAAATAACTATTAACCTAGAAGCTCCAGAAGGATTATATAATGAAGTATTAAATGAAATAATAGGTACTGATATAGATTCCAAAGCTAAATTAATAAGTTTATTTCAAGAATTAAATGAATCTAAAGAAGAATATGATCAGTTTAAAGAAGCATTAAAGATGGTAAAGCAAACAGGGTATGGAACTTCTTTCCCAACTCTTAAAGATATGAAGTTAGATACTCCAGAGATAATTAAACAAGGTAATAGATACGGAGTTAAACTAAAAGCAGTAGCACCTTCAATACACATGATAAGAGTTGATGTAGAGTCTACCTTTGAACCGATAATAGGTTCAGAAATGCAGAGTAAAGAACTAATAGATCACTTAATGAAAGACTATGATTCAGATCCTTCTAGCGTATGGAAAAGTGAAATATTTGGTAGGAGTTTAGACGTAATGGTACAAGAAGGAATAAGAGGTAAGTTATCACTTATGCCAGACAACATAAGAAACAAATTACAAACAACACTTACCAAAGTAGTTAATAAAGGTTCAAACAACATGATAGCTATAGTTATATAGCTATTTTTTATGTTTATTAGAAATAAAAAAGTAAAATAAAATTATTTTCTTGACAAATGGTCCATATATGATAGTATAATTAACACGTGTAGGAGGTACAACATGGCAGCAAGATTTCCAATAATAACCAAAGTAAAATCAGATGGAGACACTACGGAGTCTTTTGTATATTTAACGGTAAATACGATAGAAGAAAGTAAGAGTAACGAAGCAAGATCAAAAGTTATTGATCAGTATTGTAAAAAGTATTTAATACAGCACGTAATAAAAACAAACCTATGTTTTTCTTGTGCTAACGCATCACCAATATCTTGTGAAAAGATAGCAGATTTATCACCAAACATTATTTCTAAATATCCATTTATAACAGATGGTTTTCAAGTTCAAGATCCTTATTTTGATTTCTTTAAAACTGAAGCTGCATACGTAGATGGTAGTGAATATGAGAAAACGGTAAGAGCTAACAACTTAAGGATAGTTAGATTTAGCGTGTCTGGTTGTAAAAATTATAGAGCTATGCGTAAAAGACCAGAATCAGTAAAATAAAAGACTTTATTAAGATCTTTTTTTTTGGTATAATTATAGTGGTGATGAAAATATGAAAAGAATTTTAACATATGGAACTTTTAATTTATTACATTATGGACATATAGAAATATTAA
>CAZBUA010000004.1:0-9440 GCA_964494975.1 uncultured Muribaculaceae bacterium | reverse complement strand
CAATTAGGCGATTATCTAATAGTTGGATTGTCAACCGATGAATTTAATGATGTTAAGGGTAAAAAATCATATCATAATTATGAAACAAGAAAAAAAATGTTGGAAGCAATAAGATATGTTGATCTTGTTATTCCTGAAAACAATTGGAATCAGAAGGAAAATGATATTAAAACATATCAAGCAGATTGTTTGGTGATGGGATCAGATTGGGAAAATAGTGATAAATTTAAAAATTTAGAAAAATTTTGTGAAGTAAAATTTTTACCAAGAACTGAGGGTATATCAACAACTCAAATAAAAAAAGAATTGGCTTTGCAAGAACCAAATAATAAAATAAATCAAATACCAGAACCAAATTCTAAATAAAAAAACTAATTTTTAGTCTTTTTATTTTTTTATATTTTAATATATGATATAATATTTATATAAAAATTATAGAGGTGTAACAAATGAAAAAAATAAAAAATATAATATTTAATTTTAAACATTATTGGTTTTTAATGACTCAACTTATTTCAAGAGATTTTAAGGTAAAGTATAAAAGATCAGTTTTAGGAGTAGTTTGGAGTTTGCTATATCCAATCCTTATGATGGCTGTTATGGCTGTTGTTTTCTCTCAAATGTTTAAATTTAAAGTAGAAGATGTTAATTACCTTGTATACTTAATGACAGGTATTATTATGTTTAACTACTTTCAGGAGGCATCAAATAATGCAATGACCTCAGTAGTAGATAATTTTTCTTTAATAAATAAGGTATATATACCAAAATATATATTTCCGGTAGCAAAGTGTTTGTTTATTGGAATAAATTTTTTATTAACTTTAATACCTTGGCTTGGCGTTATAGCTTTATCTTATTTTGGATTGGGAGATATTACTTGTCATTTCAATATATATTTCTTAATATTACCTTATATATTTTTATGTATGCTTTTATTTACTATTGGAGCAGGTTTGTTTTTATCATGCGTATCAGTATTTTTAAGAGACATATTTTATATATATGGAATAATACTTATTATATGGAATTACTTAACCCCAGTATTTTATAGTATTACTATAATTCCAGAGAGATTACAGGGAATATTTAAACTTAACCCTTTATATCAACTTCTTAACGCAACAAGAGAAATTGTCTTGTTTGGTAGGGCACCATCTGCAATAAATTTATTAGCTATTACGGGTTACGCTTTATTAGCAATGATAATAGGAAGCATTGTGTTTAAAAAGAATCAAGATAAGTTTATTTACTATATATAGGAGGTTAATATGATAAAATTAGAAAACGTTTCAATGAAGTTTAATTTAGGTATAGAAAAAAATTTTTCAATTAAGCAAGCTGTTATAAATTTTTTAAGTCCTAAACATAAAAAGAAGAAGAAAGAATATTTTTGGGCATTAAATGATGTTTCATTCGAGGTAAAAAAAGGAGAAGTTGTTGGTTTAATAGGAAGCAATGGAGCTGGTAAATCAACACTACTTAAAGTTGTTAGTGGAGTTATGAAACCAACAAAAGGAAATGTTACCGTTAATGGAGTTATATCACCAATGATAGAACTAGGAGCCGGTTTTGATTCGGAATTAACAGCAAGAGAGAATATATTTCTAAACGGTGCAATCCTTGGATATTCTAAGCAATTTATAGAAAGTAAGTTTGAAGAAATAGTGGATTTTTCAGAACTAAGAGAATTTCTTGATGTTCCAGTTAAAAACTTTTCTTCAGGTATGACTGCAAAATTAGCATTTTCTATAGCAACAGTAGTTAATCCTGAGATATTAATTGTAGATGAAATATTGTCAGTAGGAGACATTAAGTTTCAAGAAAAGAGCAAAAAGAAAATGCTTGAGATGATTAAGGGTGGAACTACTGTTTTATATGTTTCTCACTCTTTACCATCAATAAAAGAATTATGTGATAGGGTTGTGTGGATAGAACATGGAAAAATAATTGAGATAGGCAATGCCAAAGAAGTTTGTGAAAAATATTATAATGCTCAAATGAAATAATTGGAGGAAAGATGAATAAGTATATACACTATTGTTGGTTCGGGGGAAAACCACTTCCAAAGTTAGCCAAAAAATGTTTGGCGAGTTGGAAAAAATATCTCCCTGATTATGAAATTATCGAATGGAATGAAAGCAATGTAGACTTAAATGCTTGCCCATTTATAAAAGAAGCTTATGAAAATAAAAAGTGGGCTTTTGTGGCAGATTATGCTAGAACGGTTGCAATATATAATATGGGTGGTATTTATTTTGATACAGATATGTTAATAACAAAACCAATTGATTTTTTGCTTGATAAAGAAACGTTTTTGGGTTTAGAAGATTCTTTTATGGTAAATTCAGCTGTATGGGGAGCTAGTAAGCCTAAAACTTATTTTGCAAAAAGAATGTTTGATTTTTATAAAAGTCAAAAACATTTTGATATAAATAATATATTTAAGATGAGTATACCTCGAATCATGACAAGAATATTAAATGAATTAAATTTTGATCATACATTAAATGAAATACAAGAATTAGAACATGGAATAACCATATATCCAAGGGAATATTTTTATCCATTATCATTTAATTTTAAAGATAATATGTTTACTGAAAACACTTGTATGATTCATTACTTTGATGCAAGCTGGTTTGGAAAAAAAGAAAAATTATTTGTTAAATTAAATCGAACATTTGGTGAAAAGCATGTTAATAGAGTGAGAAAGATATATAAAGGAGTTAGACATGTTGGTGGTGGAATTATAAAGAAAACTTTATACAAGCCTTTAAAATATGTTAAATATACTTATTTAAATAGTGGAAAGTATCAACATGATCTTCAAACAGCGTTAGAATCAGTATCAAAAATAAAGAATGATTATATTGTTATGCATAATCCAGATTGGCTAGGTATAACTAGTGCGACTATTGAATTATTTGATGCAAACAGAGTTCCTTGTGGAGAGTTTTATAGAAGAAAAGATATGATAAAGTTTGCAGATGTAATACTAGAAAATAATATTAACCAAGTAATATTTAGTGCAATGTGTTTAGGATGGAAAGATTTAGCTTATTATTTAAAGAAAAAGAATCCTAATATTATAATTAAGGTTTTTTGGCATGGCAGTATTTCTCAAGTATCAGAACCTTATGGATGGGAAAGAAACTTAGAATTAATAGAAATGTGCAAAGACGGAACCATCTCAGTGTTTGGAACATGTAAGGAATCTTTAGTTAAATTTTATGAAAATCTTGGTATTAAAACAAAATTAATAATGAATAATGTTATATTATCAAAGCCAATAAAACATGTTGAACCAAAAGAAACCACAATTGGTTTATATGCTGCTAAGAAAGATGATTGGAGAAAGAATTTGTTTGCTCAAATAGCAGCGGTATCTTTAATTAAAGGTGCAACAATAGATATTATTCCAATGGACCATGAAGCAGCTGCTTTTGCTAGTGAATTAGGTCTCAAAGTAACTGGTATAAATAAACCAGTACCAAGAAAAGAGTTACTAGAAAGAATGTCTAAAAACACAATGAATTTATATGTTACTTTTTCTGAATGTGCACCTATGCTTCCAATAGAAAGTTTTGAAGTTGGGACTATTTGTTTAACTGGTAATAATCATCATTATTTTAAAAATACTGAATTAGAAAAATACTTAGTTGTAGATAATGAAGAAAGTCCAGTAGAAATAGCTAAAAAGATTAAGCTTTGTATAAAGAATAAGGAAGAAGTATTAAAACTATATAAAAAATGGAAGAAAGAAAATGATAAAAACAGCATAAAAAGTGCTAAAGAATTCATAGAAATGTGAGGCTAATATGATAGAAGAATTAAAAAAATATAGTAATAAGTCAAGCGTAGTTTTTCTTCCAAAATGTGATTTATCAATATATGACAGTTTAGAATATACACTTAATAATGTTGTAAAGATTGATTTAGAAAAAGAAGACAGTGAAATTATTAATACTATAAATAATTCAAAAATAAAGAAAATATATTTGGTTGGAAGTAATGATATATATAGATATATACTTCCAAGATTAAAAAAAGGCATTGAAGTATGCTGGATATTTAAAGATTCATTCTCTAATCTTTCAAATGGTGGCGTACGTAGTGTTCTTAATACTATATTTGAGTTTTATGATAGAGAACTTGTTTCATCAATTGGGTGTCTTGATAAAGATGCCAAGGAAGTGTTAGAAAACGCTGGTTATAAGTGTGAATATATAGATTTACAAGTTAAGAAGGCAAAAGGGAAATTAATTAAATCTAATTCAATTGGAATACTAAGCAATGAAATGGATGCTAATAACAATTTTTATAACCAGCTAGCGGCATTAACTTTTGTTGATTATGATATGTGTAAATTTATTAGTATAATGAAAGTTACAAAAGATTTTATAAAGTTTTTTAATATAAATGCAAAAATAGAAAATAATATAGATAGTGTAATGGTCGGAAATTTTGTTAATTTGTATATTAATTTTACAAATACTAACAATGAATTAATTATTAAAAGCTTTAATAACGGTGTTCCGTGCTTAGTTGGAAATACAGATTTTTTTAATAAAAATAAATATTTAAAAGAACATCTGGTTGTTAGAAGTGATGATGATGTGAATGAAATATCAGATAAAATAAATTTTGTAAAAGAAAATGGTAAAAAAATATTAGAAGAATATAATAAATTATAATCTTTTGGAGGATATATGAGTAAAATAAATATTTTATTTCAAAGTAAACCCAATTTTTCAGATAATGCAAGAGCACTATATGAATTTATGAAGAAAAAGTATAATGATAAAATGAATTTTTACTGGGTTGTAGATAATTTAGAAGATTATAATAAATTAAATTCAGAAATAAATTGTGTTCTTAATGATAGTAGAGAACTATATGAATTGATGCCTAAAATAGATATTATATTTGCAACACATGGACAATTAATAGAAAGAAAACAAGAAAATCAGATATATGTTAATCTATGGCATGGGGTAGGTCCTAAAAAAATTGGATATATGTTACCTACTGAGTTAATGGCAGCAGGTGATGAGGAATATTATGAAAAATTAAGGGAGTCAACAGATTATATCATTGTACCAAACAAATTTTGGCAACTTGTTTTTTGTGCAATTTTTAAAACCAACTATAACAGAATACTACCATTAGGATACCCCAAACTTTATTCTATTATTAATGCTAGTGGTAAAGAAAATTTAAATAAAATATATTCTGGGAATATTAATAAATATAAAAAAATAATATTTTATACCCCAACGTTTAAATCGGGTTGCTCGAGAGTGGATTCGACATTAAATACATCAAATATATTTAATATAGATAAATATAATGAAGAAGAATTAAAGAAATTTTTAAAAAAAGAGAATTATTTATTATGCATAAAAAGACACATGAGTGAAAATGCTTCATTCTTTGATACTGATAGTGATAATATATTTGTAATTACTGACAATATGTTAATTAACCAAAGCATCACTATAAATGATATTTTAAATTCTGCGGATATGCTAATAACCGATTATTCATCTTTGGGAATTGAATTTTCTGCATTACATAGACCTGTTATATTTCTAAATAATGATATAAATGAATATATAAAAAATAGAGGTATTGTATTTGATAACCCGGAATTTTGGTTTGGTAAACCTAAAAAAAGAAATATTGAAATGTTAGAAGATGAAATAAAAACATTGTTAGAAAATGATATTAAAAATAACGATTATGAAAAATGGTTTGGGGATTTAGAAAATGGTGGATGTGAAGAAATAACAAATTTTTTCTTTGAAAGCAATAAAATTAGCAAAGCCGTTAAAAGCCATGTAAGCAGGAGAAAAAAATTATCTAAAGAAAATTTTGAAAAAAGCAAAATTATTGAAGAGCAAAAAGAAAGAATTAAATATTTAGAAACCCAAGAACAAAAATTATATCAAATAGAGAATTCAAAAAGTTGGAAGATAATGCAAAAAGCAAATGACATAAGAAAATGGGTGATTAAAAAGTGAAAAAAATTAAATTATTGATAAAGAATAATAAATCATTTATAGTAAATGCTTTAATTCCTTTGATAGTGCTTTTTATCCTATTATTTGCTTTTTATCCGGGGATAACAACATATGATGGCAATTTTCAATGGAAAGAAGTTCAAAGCGAATTAATCACAAATTCGCATCCGTTTTTTAGTACGTTTTTTATGTTTTTGCTATCAAAAATATGGAATTCCATTACAATTATTGCCGTATATCAGATATTATTATTTTCATTTGTATGGGGATATTTATGCCAAAAATTAAAATGTACGAAAAGGCAAGAGTATATTAAGTATTTATTTAGTTTTATATTAAGTTTAATACCAATAATAGGAATATATCAAATTACAATTTGGAAAGATATAATATATACTAGTTATCTATTTTTTATAAGCATATTATTATTTAATTGGGCAAATAATGATTTTAAACATTCGAAAATCAAATATGTTGTTTTAGGTATTTTATTAGCTTTAATATTTAATTATAGATTAAATGGAATTATCGTATGTATTGTATTGTTAATAATTATTTCAATAATTTTGATTAAGAGAAGTAATAATAAAGCTATAATTAAACAAAATTTAAAAAAAATTTGTTTGCTGTTAACAACATTTGTTTTTGTTATTGTAGCTATTACCATTCCTAAGAACATAATTACAAAAAGTAGTGAAAAAGAAATACTACAAACACAAAAAGATTATAAAAAGGAAATTTCTTTATCTTCTGTTGACTGCTACATGTTATGGATGTTTGGAGCACATATAATTGATAATAATATCAAAGATAAAAATGATCTAGAATTTTTAAACAATATAATTCCAATTGAGGAATGGAAATTGGCTTATAATAGTTATTTAATAAATGGGACAAATCTAGCAACAAATTTAAATAAAAAATATATCATTGATAATGAAAAAAAATTTCGAGATTTATTTGTTAAATACACTTTGAAATATCCTAACACAATAATTCACCATTATTTAAAATCAGATGGGTTATTAATCAATCCGATTTCAATGATTGATGGTTATGTCTATGTCTTTGATTTTTCTGAATGGGATGTACCGAAAGGATTTTATACAAAAACACAATCAAAATTACCATTTATACAAAACAAATATAATGCTGTTATAAATTTAACCCTTGATAGACCATTTATTATTATGTATCAGCCGGCATTTATACTTTACTTAAGTATAATTATTGCTGCAATACTAGCTATAAAAGTATATGGTAAAAAAATATGGATGTTTTGCTTGCCGATGTTCGCAAATACCATATCATTATTACCAATTAATATTGCACAAGATTTAAGATATGTATATATTAATTACTTAACATTCTTTGGTCTGTTATTGATATTAATAATAAATTATAAAAAAATATTTACTCGCAAAAGCAAAAAAATAAAAGTGGAATAAAAAGCTTGGTATATTGATATACCAAGCTTTTTATTGTATAATTAACTTAGTGAGGTAAAGTATGAAAGATAAAAGAGTAATATTGATAATTCCTGCTTATAATGAAGAGGATAATATTTTAAATACCTATAATAAAATTAAAAATCACAATAAGGAATCAAATTATAAATATGACGTTATTGTAATTAATGATGGTTCAAAGGATAATACTGAAAGTATATTAATATCTAATAAAATACCACACATAACTTTAGTTCATAACTTAGGAATAGGTGGCGCAGTTCAAACAGGATATAAATATGCATATGAAAACAATTACGATATAGCTGTTCAATTTGATGGTGATGGACAGCATGATATTAATTATGTTGAAAATATAATAAAGCCAATTATAAATAATGAGGTAGATTTTACAATTGGATCAAGATATATTGATAAGACATCAAGTAAGTTTAAATCAACCGCTGCAAGACAAGCTGGAATTAAATTAATATCTAGTTTTATGAAGACAATAACAAATAAGAAAATATATGATACAACTTCTGGTTTTAGAGCATGTAACAAAAATATAATTAAACTATTTGCAAAAGAATACCCACTAGAATATCCAGAACCAATTACTACAACAGAACTATTAAAAAAGGACTATAAAGTTAAAGAGATAGCGGTAAGTATGAATGAAAGAGAAGGCGGAACGTCTTCAATTCATGCATGGAAAAATATATATTATATGATTAATGTTTTGTTATCAATATTACTAGTTGGAATAAGGAGGTATAAATAATGAGTTTGTCTTTGAAAATTTCTTTAATTATATTCTCGTTGATATTAATATTAATAACTACTAAGATATTAAAAAAAGGAAGAATGCCTATTAAGTATTCATTACTATGGTATTTTTGCTCACTTATTGTACTATTAGTAGCAATCTTTCCAATAACCATTGAGTTTGTTTCTAATATTTTCGGATTTAAAACATTATCAAATTTAATAATAGCTATTGTCCTTGTATTGTTGCTTTTCTTAACAATGTCACTTACAATAATAACTTCTGGCCAACAAAAGAAAATAACTTTATTGATTCAGGAAGTATCAATGTTAAAGAAAAAAGATGGTGATAAGAAGTGAAATATATAGCAATATTTTCAGGCTATTTTTATCCTCACTTAGGTGGTATTGAAAGGTATATTGACAATTTATCAACTCAGTTTGTAAAGTTAGGCTATAAGCCTATTTTAGTAACTTCAAACTATGCTAATTTAAAAGAAGAGGAAGAAATAAATGGTATAAAAATACTTAGATTACCAGTATATAGTGCTTTTAAAAACAGATATCCTATTTTAAAACATAATAAAGATTATAAAAGGATAATTAAAAAGCTAGATAAGTACAATATTGAATCAATAATAGTAAATACTAGATTTCATTTAACATCTCATACAGGTGCAAAATATGGTAAAAAGTATAATATACCTGTATATTTGATTGAACATGGTTCAAATTATGTTACTTTAGATAACAAGTTTATTGATTTTTTTGCTAATAGATATGAAGATTATTTAACTTATAAAATTAAAAACAAGATAAAGGGGTTTTACGGGGTTTCAAATGCATGTGGTTTATGGTTAAAAAGATTTAATATAAAAGCATCTGGAACTTGGTATAATTCAATTGACTTTGATCAAAAAGTACCTAACAGAGTAAATCATAAAGAAATTAACTTTATGTATGCGGGAAGATTGCTAAAGCAAAAAGGAGTTAATAATATATTACAATCTTTTTCTAAACTAGAAAAAGATTATAATAATATTCATCTCTTTATAGCAGGCGATGGCCCAGAATTTGAACAATATAAAAAAGACTATAAGAGTGCTAACATAGAATTCTTAGGTAAATTAGATTATCAAACCTTGCTTAAATACTACGCAAAAACTGATATATTTTTATACCCACCATTATGGCCAGA
>CAZBUA010000003.1:17337-24205 GCA_964494975.1 uncultured Muribaculaceae bacterium | reverse complement strand
TCTCTTGCTTTTTTAGCAGCAACACGAGCTCTTGCAGCAGTCATTACCTTATCTATTATTAATCTTGCCTGTTCAGGATTTTCTAATAAGAATCTTTGTAATCCTTCACTAAATACGTCGTCAGCAATTTTTCTTACTTCACTATTTCCTAATTTTGTTTTTGTTTGACCTTCAAATTGAGGATCAGGATGCTTGCAAGATATAATCATTGTAAGTCCTTCTCTAACATCATCTCCCGTTAATGGTTCATCATTATCTTTTAAAGCTTTTATTTGTTTAGCATAATTATTAATTATTCTTGTTAAAGCTCTTTTAACACCATCCTCATGAGTACCACCTTCATGGGTATTAATATTATTAGTAAATGAATATATATTAGCAGTATATCCTGTATTATATTGCATAGCAACTTCTACTGATATATTATTTTCTTCACCTTCTACATGGACTATTTTTTCATGTATAACACTTTTTCCTTTATTTAAAAAGGTTACATATTCACTAACACCACCTTCATATACAAAGGTTTCTTTTTTAGGTTCTAATTCTCTATCATCAACTAGTATTATTCTTAATCCCTTATTTAAGAAAGCAAGCTCTCTTACTCTTGTTTTTAAAGTATCATAATCATATTCTGTTGTTTCTTTAAATATTTCAGGATCTGCCTTAAAAGTTACGGTTGTACCGGTTCTGTCAGCTGAACAAGTATCTATTATTTTTAAAGGTTCAACCGCATGTCCACCATGTTCAAATCTTATAAAATAAACATTACTATTTTGATATACCCTTACTTCTACCCAACTACTTAAAGCATTAACTACAGAAGCTCCAACTCCGTGTAATCCTCCAGATACTTTATATCCGCCACCACCAAATTTACCTCCAGCGTGTAATACCGTATAAACTGTTTCTACTGTTGATATTCCTGTTTTCTTATGAATTCCTGTTGGAATTCCACGACCATCATCTTTTACAGTTATTGAATTATCTTTATTAATTATTATTTCAATATCATCACAATATCCAGCTAAGGCCTCATCTATTGCATTATCTACTATTTCCCATACAAGATGGTGTAATCCACTACCACTAGTACTTCCTATATACATACCTGGTCTTTTTCTTACTGCCTCTAATCCTTCTAATACTTGTATGTCGGACGCATCATAATGTTGTGTTACTTTTTCTTCCATAATTATTTCTCCTTCTCTATAGTTCCATTATTTACAATATATATATCTGATTTTTCTTTTAATTCTTGATTTATATTATTAAGTTCTGTTGTCGTAATAAATATTTGAATATCATTTTTAAAATATTTAATAATATTATTTTTTTTATTTTCATCTAATTCACTAAAAATATCATCAAGTAAAATTATTGGATAAGTATTTTTTACATTTTTAAAAACTTCTATTTCAGCCAATTTAAGACTTAAAATAGATAATCTTTGCTGTCCTTGTGAACAATAAGACATAACATCTAAATCATCTAAATAAAGCTTAAAATCATCTTTATGACATCCTAAAAGAGTAGTTTTTTGTAAAAGTTCATTAGTAAATAAATTATCATATCTTTTTTTAATGTCTTTTTCTATATTTTCTTTTATTAATTCATCTCTTGAAATAAAACTTTTATATTCTATAGATAAATTACCCATATCAGATATATTTTTAAATATTGGTGATAAATATTTATTTAATTCATCAATAAAATCATATCTATATTTAATTATTTTAATATTTTTTTCTATAATTTTAGATGTTAATATATCAAAATAATTTTTATCAAATTTAGCATTACTCTTTTGTTTTAAATACTCATTTCTCTGTTTTAATAATTGACCATACTCTTTTAATAATAATAAATATTCATTATTTAATTGGGAAAGTTCTATATTTATAAACCTTCTTCTTACACTTGGTGAACCTTTTATTATTTCAAGATCATCAGGACAAAACATAATAACATTTAATCTAGATAAATAATTACTTATTTTTTTTTGAACTAAATTATTAATAGATACTTTTTTACCCTTTTCGTTTAATAGTATAGATAAACAATTTGTACTATCTAAATCATTTTTAAAAACACAAGATACTTTTGTATATAATTCATTATTTTTAATTAAATTAAATTCATTATTTGTTCTGTGTGATTTTGTGATAGCTAAAAAATATATACTTTCTAATATGTTAGTTTTTCCTTGAGCATTATTTCCTATAAATATGTTTATATTTTTATTAAATTTTAAATTTAATTTTGAAATATTTCTAAAATTATTTAATTCTAAACTATTTAAAAACATTATTTAACCTTTTAATGCCCATTTTAACCACCTACGTACCTTTCAAGTATACCTATACATATATTTATATTATATCATAAAATAAGTCTAATTTAGCATTATTTAGTGTTTTTTACATATTTTTTAATCTTTTATTTAATATAGACTCTAATCTAGCAGATCTTAATACTTGATTATCAATCATTCCATAAGATAATTCTATTTTTAATTGTTTTCCACAAGTGAAATTTAATATTGTATTTATACCAATTTTATAATATTTTTCTATATTATTAAAAGATATCCATACACACCTATTTAATCTTGGTGACGTTGTAGGAAAAAAAATAATTTTTCTACTCTCCTCTATTATAATTGGTGATTTATGTGATATACCTATCATTGTTTTTGTTCCATTAAATCTTCCTTCATAAGAACTACCAAAAAATTTGCAACTTTCATCTATTATTTGAGTAGAATTTTTATTAATAATAAATTCATTATTAATTTCTATTATTTTACTTTTATTATTTTCTATAGGAATAATTGCAAGTGTTTCTTTATTTATTTCATAATCTTTCATAAGTTTCTCCTTTTCTAAATAAATTGCTATCTCTTATATCAAAATAAAATAGTATAATTTGTCGAAAAAAAGAAAAAAGCTACAAAATGTAGCTTAATATGTTTTAATTGGTAAAATTAATTGTAAAACAGTCTCATCGTCTTCATCTAATATTATAATTGGTTGAATTTCATTATTAAAATTTAATACAACATTTTTGCTATCTATTGTTCTTAAAGCATCCATCATAAATTTTGAAGAAAATGCTATTTTTATGTTTTCTTTATTTTTATTATTAACTTTAATTTTATCTTCTACTTTTCCTATTTCTGGTGAATTAGATGATACGATTACCTCTTCCTCTTCACATTCAAATTTAATAATATTTTTATCTTTTTCACTTGTTAATAAAGATGCTCTATCTATTACATTATAAAATTCATTATTATTAGCTTTTATTTCAATATTAAAAGATGCTGGTATCAATCTATTAACATCTGGAAAAGTTCCACTTATTACTCTTGTTTGAAATAATATATTATCAAATTTAAATAAAACCTTATTATTAAATATATGTATTTCAATATCATTATCATTTTCTTCTAATACTTTTATTAATTCTATTAAATTTCTTCCTGGTATCACTATATTTATATCTTCTTCTGCTTTATTATTTAAAATTACATATTTTTTAGCAAGTCTGTAAGAATCAGTAGAAATACATTCTAATTTATCATCAATTATTTTAAAATTAATTCCAGTAAGAATTGGTCTTGTTTCTTGTGTAGAAACAGCAAAAGAAGTTTTATTTATTAGTTCTTTAAATTCAGACTTTTTTAAAATTGTAGGATTCTTATTTTCTTCTATATTTAAATTAGGAAATTCACTACCATCCATACAATTTAAATTAAATTCAGAGTTTCCACAAGATATTAATAATTTTATTCCATCAAATAATTCAAAATTAATTATTTTTTCATCTAATTTTCTTATTATTTCTAAAATGTATTTTCCTTGAACTACTGTGTTACCTACTTCATCAATACTATCTAACTCATCTTTGTCAATAAATGATTGAATACTAATATCATTATCACTAGCACTTAAAAATAATCCTTTCTTAGTTAAATCAAACTTGATACCAGACAATATAGGTATTAAATTTTTACTTGATAATGCTTTACTAACAGCATTAAGCCCTTTTAATAAATTTTCTTTTTTAATACTAAATTTCATATTATTATCTCCTTTTTAATAATGTATTATTTTTATTACTGTGGAAAATGTTTATAACTCTTGATTTTACTTATTTTTCAACAAAAATTAGATAAAAAATAATCCACAATGATAGTTGAAAAAACTTATTTAATCCACAATTCTTAAATTTTCTTTTTTAATTCTTCAATAATATCTTTAAATTGAAAATTAATTTTTATTTCATTATCAATTTTACTTATTGAATGCATTATTGTTGAATGATCTCTTCCACCAAATTGAATACCTATTTTTGGTAAAGATTCATCTGTTAAATTTCTACTTAAATATATAGCTACCTGTCTTGGAAAAGTAATAGAAGCTTTTCTTTTTTTAGATTTTAAATCATCAACAGTAATATTATAATATTCCGCTACAACTTGTTGTATCTTTTGAATATTATTTTTTGTAAAAGATCCTTTTGATAAATAATCTTTTAATGCTTCCATAGCAAGATTTAAATCAATATTAAATGGATTAAACATAGTTGCATAAGCTGTTATTCTTGTTAAACATCCTTCTAGTTGTCTTACGTCAGAATCACAGTTGTTAGCTATATATTCTATCACATCTTCACTAATTGTAAAACTTAAATTTTGCCCTACTATCTTTTTTCTTAAAATATTTATACGCATTTCATAATCTGGTGGATAAATATTAACACTTAATCCCCAATTAAATCTTGTTCTTAATCTATCCTCTAATTTTTTTAAATCATCTGGAGATCTGTCTGAAGAAATAATTATTTGTTTATTATCATCATATAAATTATTAAAAGTATTAAAAAATTCTTGTTGAGTTTTAGTAGCACCTGATAAAAATTCAATATCATCTATTATTAAAACATCTACTCCCCTATATTTATTTTTAAAACTATCAATATAATTAAAATTGGTACCTGTTTCATCCTTCTTATTTATATTAAGAAAGTCTGAAATAAATTGTTCACAAGTAACATATAATACCTTTTTATTAGAATTTTCTATAATATAATTACCTATAGCGTGCATTAAATGAGTTTTACCTAAACCACTATTTCCATATAAAAATAAAGGATTATATGTTTTACCAGGATTTTCCGCTACTGAAACAGCTGCCATATAAGCAAATTTATTACTATCTCCTACTATAAACGAATCAAAAGTATATTGAGCATTTAAATTTGATTTTTGTGGAGAATTAATAGGAACTCCTATATTTTCTATTTCTATATTATTATTTGTTTTTATTTCATCTTCAAATACAAATTGAAAATCAAAACTAGTATTAGTAATTTCACTAAATACATCAGATATGGTTTGATACCAAGTTTCTTGCAGACTCTTCTTTTGTAATGGAGAATCAACAAGAATTTTTGCAACATTATTATCTAAAGAAACAAGTTTTGTGTTTTTAAACCATGTATCATATGATAAGGAAGAAACTTTTGGTTTAATTTTCTCTAAAAAAGTATCCCATATATTATCAATATTCATAAAAACTCACCTTCTCCATTAATATATAAGTCATTAACATCTATTTTAGCAGAAAGCCTGTGGAAAAACAATAAAAAATAATAAACATTATTAATCCACAAAAGTTTTCCACAACAAAAATGTAATAAATACAACAAAAAATAGAAATATGAACCGTTTCCCCAAATTTTTATTAACAAAAAAACTATAAACATATAAAAGTTTTCCACAAGTTGTTTATAATTTAATTAATATAAAATAAATCAATAAAATAATGATATTTTGTTGTGGAAAACTTTGTTAATTAAAAAAATAATAAATAATTGTTAAAATGTTTAATTTAATAGTAACTAAAAAGGTTGACATTAACATAAATTACGAATATAATATACGTGTTAAAAAAGAGCTGGAGGTGTTATTTATGAAAAGAACTTTTCAACCTAATAACCATAAAATGAAAAAGAAACATGGTTTTTTTGCTAGAAAACTTGCTGGAACTGATGTAATAAATCAAAGAAGAGCAAAAGGACGCAAAAAATTATCAGCTTAATTCCACTTATTTATATAAGTGGTTTTTTGTTATAAAGAGGTAATAATATGAAAAAATATAATATTATAAAAGAACGAAAAGATTTTGATAGAGCTTTTAAATCAAAAAATCAAACTTCATCAAGGTATGCATATTTATATACTTATAATAATGATAATAATTATCGTTTTGGAATATGTGTTTCTAAAAAAGTAGGAAATGCGGTTACAAGAAACTTTATAAAAAGAAGAATTAAAGATATTATAGATAAAAGTAAGTTGCATTTTAATAATAAAGATTATATAATTGTAATGAAACAAAGCAGTAAAAATGCTAGTTATTCAGAATTAAATGATGATATTATTAATTTATTAAAAAATAATATAGAATAGGAGAGAAGCCAAATGAAAAAACTAAAAAAGATATTAGTAGTTTTTTTACTGGTTTTTTTATTAACTGGTTGTACAAAGCAATTAGTTGTTGAAAAAACAAATGACAGTGGTAAAAAGGTAAAAGAAACGGTAAGGTATAAAAAAGGTGATAATGCAACAGGACAAACGCTAACAAAAAATATATTATGTAAACCAACGGATAAAGATCTAATTAAATTATATAATGTTAATGATGTTAAGGTTGACAATTTAGTTGAGTGTTCAAAATTTACACCATCAATAAATTCTAAAGATGGAATTTGGGACAATATTTTTATCAAACCATTATCATGGGTATTATTAAAGCTAGGTTATTTTATAAATAGTTTTGGTTTAGCTGTTATTTTAGCA
>CAZBUA010000003.1:0-17327 GCA_964494975.1 uncultured Muribaculaceae bacterium | reverse complement strand
TCTCCATGCACTGGTATGAAGTATTTTGGTTTTGTTAATGATAAGATTAATTTTATATCCAGTAACAAATAAGAGTGCAATGCAATCAGAAAATTTGAAAAAAGCTCAACCGGAATTACAAAAATTAGAAAAGAAATATGCTGGAAAAGATCAATCAGATCAACAAGCTATGATGCAAAAGAGTCAAGAAATGATGGCAATATATAAAAAATATAACATTTCATTATTTTCAGGTTGCATTATAGCAGTTGTTCAATTGCCACTATTTATAGCATTTTTGGAAGCAATAAACAGAACTCCTGCAATATTTGAAGGAAAGTTCTTAGGTTTGCAATTAGGTACCACACCATGGTTTGCTTTAGCACAAGGTAAGTGGTGGTACTTAATAATTCCAATATTAGTTTGTTTAGTAACATATTTTTCAATGAAGCTTAATGGAACTTCAATGACTGATAATTCAAATCCTACCGCTTTTTCATCAAAAGCTATGATATATATGATGATTGTTGTAATTACAATAAGTTCTTTTCAATTATCCACAGCAATCGGTTTATATTGGATTACTTCAAGTTTGTTTACGGTAATACAAAACTTAATAGTAATTAGGAAGGGTAGAGGTAAAGAAAATAATGCAAAAATTAAAAAGTAATTTATATGAAGGAAAAAATAGTGAGGAAACTTTAAACTTAGCCTTAAAAGAGTTAAATGCTTCTATAGATGAGGTTTATTACACGGTTAATGAAGAAACAAGTGGTGGATTATTTAAATCTAAAAAATGTTCAGTTTTAGTAATTTTAAAAAATGATATAATTGAATATATTAAAAATTATTTAAAAGAAGTTACTTCTTTAATGGGATTAACAGTTAATTTTGAAGTTCAAAAAAGAGAAAAATATATAAAAGTTAACATGATTTCAGACGATAGTGCCATTCTTATTGGAAAGAATGGAAGAACGATGGGTTCTTTGCAAACTTTATTAAGACAGTCAGTTCAAGCTCAAACGGGAGTAAGAATTAACATAATTCTTGATGCTAATGATTATAAAGAAAAGCAGGAACGTAATATTGAAAGATTAGCAGTTAGAACTGCTAAAGAGGTTTTACAAACTGGTATAGAAGTTAAAATGGATTCAATGAATTCTTATGAAAGAAGACTTATCCATAACGCACTAACTAATTTTAAAGGTATATCTACCATTAGTGAGGGAGAAGAACCAAATAGATATGTTGTAATAAAACCAATAGAGAAATAATTTATTTCTCTTTTTTTATGTTATAATACAACAAACAAGGAAGTGATTTACATGAATGACACCATAGTAGCAGTAGCAACCGCAATGGGAGAAGGTGCTATTTCAATAATAAGATTATCAGGAGATAATGCCATTAGTATAGTTAATAATTTATTTGATGGAAATGATTTAGTAAGTGCAGAATCACATACTATTAATTATGGACATATTATTTATAAGGAAGAGATAATAGATGAGGTTTTAATTAGTATTATGAAGCATCCAAGAAGTTATACTACTGAGGATGTTGTTGAAATAAATACTCATGGATCTTTAGCGGTTTTAAATAAAATAATGGAAATATTATTAATATCTGGTTGTAGGTTGGCAGAGCCCGGTGAATTTACTAAAAGAGCTTTTTTAAATGGTAGAATTGACTTAACTCAGTCTGAAGGAGTAATGGACTTAATTAATTCAGAAACAGAATTATCTAGAAAGTTAGCTATCAACGAAGTGTCTGGTAGTGTGTCTCAGAAAATAATAGATTTAAGAACAAAAATCGTAGATTTAATATCTAATATAGAGGTTAATATTGATTATCCTGAATATGAAGATATTGAAGTTGTAACAATAAATAAAATAAAATCAGAAAGTTTAAAAATAAAAAAAGAATTAACTGATATCATAAAGATATCAGAAGATGGTAAAATCTTAAAAGATGGAATAAATACTGTTATTTTAGGAAAACCAAACGTGGGTAAATCCAGTTTGTTAAACACATTATTAGAGGAAGAAAAAGCCATTGTAACTGACGTAAAAGGAACCACAAGGGACATAGTAGAGGGAAGTATAATAATAGGTGGTATTAAGCTTAATTTAATTGATACTGCGGGTGTTAGAGAATCTAATGATAAAGTAGAGCGTATAGGAATAGAAAAGAGTTTAAAGCTTATAGAACAGGCTGAATTAATTTTATTAGTATTAGATTCAAATGATAATTTAACAGAAGAAGATAAATTTTTATTAGAACAAACAAAAGATAAAAAAAGAATAATTATCATGAATAAAACAGATTTAGAAAAAGTTAATAGTTATAATGGTGATATGATACGTATTAGTACTAAAACAAATTTTGGTGTAGACCAGATAAAAGAAGAAATAAAAAAATTATTTAACGTTGGATCATTTATGAATAAAAACTTAACTTATTTTACTAATGCAAGACAAATATCATTGTTAAAATTAGCATTAGAATCAATAAATGATGTAATAATAGCAGTAGATAATAACATGGAAGTAGATATGTTAGAAATAGATTTAAAACTTGCTTGGGAACGATTAGGGGACATAATAGGTTCTAACTATACAGAAGAATTAATAGATAATTTATTTAGTAAGTTTTGTTTAGGTAAGTAAAAGTTAATTATGTAATTAACTTTTTTTAAATATTATTGTATAATACCAAAGAAACGTGGTGAATTAGATGAAATATGATGTTGTAGTAGTAGGCGCAGGCCATGCTGGATGTGAAGCTGCTTTAGCAAGTGCAAGAATGGGCAAAAAAACAATGCTTATTACAATAAATATAAACAATATAGCGGACATGCCTTGTAATCCTTCAATAGGTGGATCAGCGAAAGGAATAGTTGTAAGAGAAATTGATGCGTTAGGTGGAGAGATGGGTCGTAATGCAGATAAGACATTACTTCAAATGAAAATGTTAAACTCATCAAAAGGTCCCGCTGTAAGATCTCTTAGAAGTCAAGCTGATAAAATAACATATAAAAAAGAAATGTTAAAAACTTTACAATCGGAATCAAACCTAACGATAAAGGAAGCAATAGTTTCCAATTTATTAGTGGATGATAATAAGATAATTGGTTTAACAACTGAAGATGGTGAAGAAATTAATACTATAACGGTAGTTTTAACAACCGGAACATATTTAAAAGCAGACATATTAGTTGGTGATAAAAGAACTCCAGAAGGTCCTCACGGAGAAAAAAGATCAAACTTTCTAAGTGATAATTTAAAAAGGTTAGGATTTGATATATTAAGGTTAAAAACAGGTACTCCTCCAAGAATAGAAAGAAAAAGCATTGATTTTTCAGTATTAAAAAGGGAAGATGGAGATAATGAACCATTAACTTTTAGTTTTGATAATATTTATTATTATGATTATAAAAATCAAATTCCTTGCTACCTAACTTATACTAATAGTGAAACTCATAAAATAATTCTTGATAATTTAAACAAATCCGCTATGTATGGAGGTTTTTATGAGAAATTAGGAACTGGCCCTAGATATTGTCCTTCTATAGAAGACAAAGTAATTAGATTTAATGATAAAGATAGACACCAACTGTTTTTGGAACCAGAAAGTTTATATTATGATGATATATACTTACAAGGATTTTCAACGTCAATGCCACATGATATTCAGGATGAGATGGTACATTCTTTAAAAGGATTGGAACATGCCAAAATATTGAGATATGCTTATGCAATAGAGTATGATGCTATTGATTCATTACAATTAAAAAATAGCTTAGAGACAAAAATAATAGAAAATTTATTTACAGCAGGTCAAATAAACGGTACGTCTGGTTATGAAGAGGCAGCTGGTCAGGGCATAATAGCAGGTATTAACGCAGCCTTAAAAGTAGATGGAAAAGAACCATTAATCTTATCCAGAAGCGATGCTTATATAGGTGTTTTAATAGATGATTTAGTAACAAAAGGAACAATAGAGCCTTATAGATTATTAACATCCAGAGCAGAATTTAGATTGTTATTGAGAAGTGACAATGCAGATTTAAGATTAAGTGAAAAATCTTATCAAGTAGGATTATTAACAAATGAACGACATGAAAAGTTAATAAATAAAATAAAAAGTATAAAAGAGTTGGAACAAGAAATGAAAAGTATAACTTTTCCACAATATAAATGTAACTTAAGCGAATATATAAAAAGACCAGATGTAAAAATAATTGATTACGTTAATAAATTAAGCAAGAAATATGATGAAGAAGTGTTAGAGCAGGTAGAAATAAACCATAAATATGAAGGCTATATAACTAAAGAAATAAAAGAAGCTGAAAGAATGAAAAAATTAGGAAAAAAACAAATTCCTGAGGATATTAATTATGATTTAGTTGATAATTTAGCTACTGAAGCTAGACAGAAACTATCAAAAGTAAGGCCTTCTACCATTGATCAAGCTACAAGAATAAGTGGTGTTAATCCATCTGATATAGCAATATTAATGGTATACTTAAAGAGGTATTATAATGAATAAAGAACAATTTGTATCGGCTTTAAATGCTCTTAATATTATTATAACAAGCAAGCAATTAGACGAATTAAATATATATTATAAAAGATTGATAGAATATAATTGTCATACTAATCTTACCAGAATAGTAGAAGAAAACGATGTGTATTTAAAACATTTTTATGATAGCTTAACAATAATAAAAGAAGTAAAGTTAGATAGTCAAACATTATTAGATGTTGGTACCGGAGCTGGTTTTCCAGGATTAGTATTAAAAATAATTTTTCCAAACTTAAAAGTAACATTATTAGATTCATTAAATAAAAGAATAGTTTTTTTACAATCAATAATAGATGAATTGAAACTACAAGATGTTGTAGCAATTCACTCAAGAGCGGAAGATTTTATTGTTAAAAATAGAGAAAAATATGATATTGTAACATCCAGAGCGGTAGCAAGACTTAACATATTATCTGAATTATGTATTCCGTTTGTAAAGTTAAATGGATATTTTATTCCTATGAAAGCAGACCTAAAAGAAGAACTTTTAGAGTCAAAAAATGCTGTTCAAACGCTTGGATGTGTTTTAATAGAAGCTAATGAATTTCAATTGCCATTTAATGGTGGAACCAGAACCATTATAAAATATGAAAAAACATCAAAAACAGATATAAAATACCCCAGAAAATTTGCTGAAATAAAGAAAAAGCCATTGTAATAATGACTTTTTTATTATATTATATATAAAGATAGGGGTTGTTAATATGAATAATGAACAAAATTTTCAAACTGGTGCACCACTTTTTGCAAATAGTTTTAATAATACCACACCAGAAGAAAACAATAGTGCGAAGGAAACAACGGCACCTTCTTTTGTGAGTCCATCAAACCCACCAGAGTTAGGTGTAATAACTAATTTGGATGATGCCACAAAAGTACAAGGACCAACGCTTGACGTTTTAGGACCAATGAACACTTTTGATGTAACGCAACCATCTAATAAAGATGAATTAGATGCTTATGATAATGGATTGTTGCAGCAACAATCACAAGATACTAACATTGCTGATTCAAATAATACAACTGGTGATGTAATTAATAATTCGATTTCAACCGAGCAAAATATTCAACCTGCTCAATCGTTTAATAACAATGCTAGTATTTCTTCAAATGAATTTCAAACATTTCAACAACCTTGGCAAATTGCATCACAAACAAATACTTCTAAAATTAATAACGAAGAGCAAACAAGCCAGTATTTAGAGTCTCAAATTCCACCAGCAGAAGCTATAGAAAATGAAGAAAAACCACCAGTAGAAGAATCAAATTACGACATTATAAATAATAGTTTTGAAAACAAACCAGAAGATTTGTTGTCTTCTAATATAGAGCCTCAAAAAGAAGAGAAAACAGAAAATAATCCTGATAATTATGATATTTTAAATAATGATTTATCTGAGTCAGTATCAGAAGACCATATAGAAGACAAAACTTATGATGTAGACAACAGAAGTTTATCTGAAAGCACTGATCAAAAAGTAGATAATTTTGGTTTAAAAGATGATTTTGATTTAGTTGAGGAACAAGAAGATGAAACATCTAATCCGGAAGAATATTTAGAAAATTTATCTGAAGATTCAATTGAAACTAAAGATGATGTGGAAGAACTTGATTCTGATTCAAAAGAAAACGAAGAGCCAAAAGAATTAGTATCTAATGATGTGGAAAAAATAAAATCAACCATAAAAGAATTACAAGATAAAGGAACTAAAATTGAGCTTGAAGAATTTGATTTTGAAGATATGTATCAATTAATAATAAAAATAAATAAATAAGGTTATTTAATAACCTTTTTTTGTTATAATAAGAATGTGGAGGTAATTATGAGAATAGGAATTGCAAACGATCATAGAGCATATGAAACAAAAGAGGAATTAAAAAAATTATTAACTAACTATGAAATAACTGATTATGGATGTTATTCAAGTGAGATGGTTAATTATCCTGAATATGCTTTTAAATTAGGAGAGGCAGTAATAAATAAAGAAGTAGATTTGGGAATAATTATGTGTGGAACTGGAATAGGTGTTTCTATAGCATGTAATAAAGTTAAGCATATAAGATGTGCAAAAATAGATAGCGAGATGGATGCTAAGTATGCTAAAGAACATAATAATGCTAATGTTTTAGCATTTGGAACACACTTAGGAGCAGAAAATATTAAAAAAATGATAGAAGTGTTTATTAATTCGACATTTAATACAGAGCCAAGATATAAAATGAGAATAGATCAAGTAGAACAATATGAGGATACTAATGAATATTAAGCTTATTTTATATTGTATTTTTATACCATTAAGTATATGGATAATAACTTCTACAAACTTAGATAAGATATTTAAAAAAATAGCGTTATGCAAATTAATTGTTTATATTTAACATTATCATTATCTTTATCTTATTTGTTAGTAAGTTTCCTTATGGATTTGTATACAACCATTAGTACCCTGTAAGGAGAACAAATGAAAAAACTAATTTTATTTATTATGTTAATTATAATTATTCCAGTAATTGTAATGAATTTTAGCAACAAATATGAAATAATAAGCAAAATTAAATATGGAAGTATAGATAATGTAATAATCAAGGTTAAACGGGTATCAACAGGAGAAATATTAAACGTTCCGTTAGAAGAATATGTAACGGGTGTAGTAGCAGGCAAAATGCCTGTTACTTTTAATCTTGAAGCATTAAAAGCCCAAGCAGTAGCATCAAGAACGTATGTACTAAAACAAAAAGAACAAAATAACGAATATGATGTTGAAGACTCTACTAATAATCAGGTATATTTAACTTATGAAACGTTACAAAACAATTGGGCTGATAATTATGATGAAAACATTATAAAAATAAAAGACGCTGTTAATGCAACTAAAGGACAAGTTATTTTATATAATAATGAAATAATAGATGCATTATTTTTTTCTACAAGTAATGGATATACCGAAAATAGTGAGGATGTTTTTTCTAGTAGCAAGCCATACTTAGTAAGCGTTAACTCAGAGTGGGATAAAACCGAATCGCCAGCATTTTCATCCTCAGTAGAGGTAACCAAACAAGAATTTTTATTTAATTTAGGATTATCAGACAATAATGTAATAACAATATCTAATGAAGAAAAAACATCTACTGGAAGATTGAAACGATTAACAATTAATGGAACTCAATTTGAATCAAAAAAAATAAGGAGTATTTTTAAATTGAAATCAACCAGTTTTTCTATAAACGTAAGTGATAATCAAGTTATTTTTAATGTTAATGGTTTTGGTCATGGTGTTGGTATGAGTCAGTATGGCGCTAACGGAATGGCCAAAGAAGGATATTCCTATGAAGATATAATAAACCATTATTATAAAAATTGTGAAATAAAAAAGATAAATTAATGTATATTTTTTTCTCATTTGTAAAAACTTAAAATGAGAGGTGAAATAAATGAGAAAAAGAAGATTAAAACCAGCAGTAAAAATTTCGGCATTAGGAGTATTACTAATAGTTGGACTATTGTCAGTTATGTCATTAACAAAAGGAAGTATTAGTGGTGATGCTAGTGATAGTAGTTTTACTTATGTAAATGATTATATTTTTGATAATTATTATCCTGTAGTTAATCAAGAAGAAAAAGTTACAAGACCTTACACGTCAGAAAAAGTAACTATTTATAGAAACTTTTATGATTCTGCAGCAGAAGAAGCTAATCAGGAAAAATCAATAATATATCATGATGGAATATATATGCAAAACTCTGGAGTAGATTATACATCAGATGAAACCTTTGATGTTGTCTCAAGTATGTCAGGTACGGTAACTAACGTTACTGATGATACGTTATTAGGTAAGACTATAGAAATTAAAAATTCTAATGAAATAACAATGACATATCAATCTTTAGGTGATGTATTAGTTAAAAAAGGAGACACCATAACTCAGGGTCAAATAATTGGTAAAAGTGGTACTTGTTCTTTAAATAGTGAAGTAAAAGAATCCTTACATGTTGAAATGTATAAAAATGGTCAAGTTCTTAATCCTGAATCTTATTATGACAAATTATTAACAGAATTATTAAAAAATTAAGAGATAATATGAAAAATAAGGATATAGGAATAGATTTAGGAACCGCAAACATTATTATATATGTTAAGGGAGAAGGTATAGTACTTAATGAACCAAGTGTAATAGCTATTGATAATGATACTGGTAAGGTTTTGGCAATTGGTGAAAAAGCTCATGAAATGCTAGGAAGAACACCAGGTAGTATTGTTGCAATAAAGCCTTTAAGGGATGGTGTTATTGCAGATTTTGATAAAACTGAAGTAATGCTAGATTATTTTATCAAAAAAATTAACGCTAAAACTATTTTTAATAAACCTAGAATTTTAATATGTTGTCCTTCTAACATAACTCAAGTAGAAAGAAATGCTATTAGGGAAGTGGCAGAAAGAACAGGCGCTAGAAAGGTTTATGTAGAAGAAGAACCAAAGGTAGCGGCAGTTGGTGCAGGGCTCTCTATTGATTTGCCAATAGGCAGTATGGTAATAGATATTGGTGGTGGTACTACTGACATAGCAGTATTATCTCTAGATGGTGTTGTTTATAGTGAATCTATTAAGATTGCGGGAAACACTCTTGATACAGATATAATAAAATACGTAAAAGAAAAACATAAACTTTTAATTGGTGAAATAACATCAGAGCAAGTAAAAATCAAATTAGGTAATGTGGGAGATGTAGATAAAAACAAGAACACTAAGGTTCGCGGAAGAGACATTTTAACAGGATTACCAAAAACAATAACAATAACCAGCGAAGAGGTATCAGATGCTATAAAAAATAGCATAGATGCAATAATACATGCTACAAAGACCGTATTAGAAAGAATAGAACCTGAGATAGCCGCAGACATAATAGAAAAGGGAATAGTTTTAACTGGTGGTGGTGCTTTATTAACAGGGTTAGATAAGTATGTTGAAAAAGAAATAAAAGTACCGGTTAAAATAGCTAAAAGTCCGCTTACTTGTGTAGCAGAAGGTGCTGGAATAATGCTAGATAATCTTATTTAATAAAGAATTATTACTAATTCTTTTTTTTATGTTATAATTAAACTCGGGAGATATGAAAAATGGTAAATTTTATAATATGTGAAGACAATGATCATGTGCGTAAGATTAATGAAAATATAATATCAAAAATAACCATGCCACTTGATTTTAATTATAAAGTATATTCTTATAATGGATATAATGATAATTTAAAGAAAATAATAAATACTCCTTCTGACGTTAAAATATATCTTTTAGATTTAGAAATGCCTAAAAAATCCGGCTTAGATATAGCTAAAGAGATAAGAAAAACAGATTGGGAAAGTATTATAATAATCCTCACTTCACATGATGAATTAGAATTAAAAATATTAAAACAAAAATTATTAATATATGATTTTATTTCTAAATTTGACAATTATGAAATAAGATTAAAAGATTCAATAAATACCATTTTAAATAGAATAGAAACTAATAAAATTTTATCATTTAAAAGTAACGGAGAAATACATCATATAAAATTTAGTAACATAATGTATATTTATAGAGATAATTCTATTGGTAAAATAATAGTTGTTACTAATGATAATAAATATCCTGTTACTGAAAGCTTGGTTTCTTTAGCTTCTAGATTGGATTCTAAATTTTTTCATTCTCATAGAGCTTGCTATGTTAATTTAAATCTAATATCAAGAGTAGATTTTAAAAACAGCACGATATATTTTATAAATGGAAGTACTACAGATTATTTATCTAGAAATTATAAGAAAGATTTGAGGAAACTATTATGACACCAGCAAAAGCATTTACTATATTAATATCAGCAGTATTTCAGGCAATAGCAGCCTTATTGATTTTGAAAGTAGAAAAGAAAAATTTAACTAAAAACCAGAAAATATTGATTTTTATATCTTTTGATATTGTTTCATGTGCCTGTGGATTTTTTATTCCTAATGAATTTAGACTTATTACCGCAGTGTTTTTAATTAGCCTTGCTTTATATTATTTGGCAAAAATAAAGGATAATAATGTGATTTTGTATGTATTTAATATTTATATGATATTAATTGCCTCAGAGAGTATTATTACAATATTATTTATATTGTTTGGAATAAATGCTTCTTCAATTATGAATAATGTTTATTGCAATTTGTTTGTGAACATTGCCATATCGCTATTTGCAATATTACTTATAAATCTAAAACCAATAAAATTATTAGTAAATAAAATTATAGATATATTTAATAATAAAAAGTATTTAATATATTATTTATATATATTTTTAGGAATAATTTATTTGTTTGTGCTAAAAAATAGTTATGCAATGTTATCAAAAACAAATTATTTTATTAATATCTTTTTCTTTATTGGAATAATAATATTATTTTCAATTATTATAATAAATCAATTAAAAAACGAAAATTTAAAAGAAATTAATAAACAAACCTTAAGTTATGTAGAAAAGTATGAAAAGATTATTACTGAACAAGGTAAGGCTAATCATGAGTTTAAAAACCAGTTAATGGTTATCAAGGGTTATGCAGATATGGGATCTCCAAAACTTAAAGATTATTTAGCATCAGTAATTGATGATTCTAAGAAATTGGGAAGCACTTACATGATAAGCCAACTTAATAAGTTTCCTAATGGTGGTATTAAGGGGTTATTATATTATAAATTATCATTAATGGAAGATAAGCATATTAAGTATGAAATATATTCAGAAGATGCCGCAAAACAGCATGCTGAAAAACTATCAATAGATGATATGACAAAGATTACCAAGATAATAGGGGTATTAATAGATAATGCCATAGATGCTACATCAAAGGCGCAAAATAAGCTAATCAGCATCTCTCTTTCATATGAAAAAAGTGTTATTACTTTATCGGTATCAAACACTTTTAGAGGAAACATAGAACGTTCAAAAATAGGTACGGGTTTTACTACTAAAGGTCAGGGTCATGGATATGGCCTTAGATTGGTACAAGACATTATTAAAGATAATGATAAGTTTAGTTACGAAAGTAGACTTGATGACAAGCTTTACGTATCAACGTTTAAAATATCAATGAAAAAAAGTAGGTAACCTACTTTTTTATCTTTCTATCATTGATTTTGGCATTTCAGGTTCATCAAAAAAAACAAGTAAACAGCCTGTTGTTGAAACAGCAGCAAGAGCTGATCCGGCAGCAGCAACTAAAGAAGTTAAAAATGCAATCATTAATACATCCTCCTTTCAATTATTTATTTAAACCACTACTTACTAGTGTTTAAACCATAAGTTTTATAATTGTTATATGGCATTTTAAATACTTTATAAGTGATAGGAATTATTAAAAAGCACTCTATTAAGGCTCCAATAATTAAGCAGTTTATAATGATAGTACTATTAATAAATAATGATAATAAAAAGTAAATTAAGACTATTAATAAAGAAATAATTTTGTATGTATTTCTTTTTTTCTTATTTATTAGTGGCCTCTTTAATGTATCAGCAGGGGCATATAATAAAATTAATATAAAGGTAATTATGTATAATATGAATAACACATATTTAGGTATTACTAATATTTTTACAATTAAGGAACAACCTAAAAATACTGATGATGATAAAGCAAGACATATCCAGCTACTATTAGCATGCATACCAAATGCAAAGTGTCTAACTAAATTAAATGCTATTAATAAAAATAATAGTTCTTTTGCAACGCCTAATATAAAGGCAATTGCAAATATTATTATGGCCTTAGTAAATGTTAAATATAATCCTTCTATACCATACATAATTTCATCTAGTTTATCCTTAGTATAATCAGGATATTGTTTTTTTATAGAACCCCTAACCATTTTTAAAAAACGCTTTTTCATAATATACTCCACACATATTTTATAATCTCAATTTTATATTATAAATTTCTAATATGTTTTAAATTTTGCTTAAAAGTAAGAAAATATATTTGTATATGTTTTTACATAAATTTAATTTCCAATAATTACCATTTATATATGAAATATTACCTTTCATCTAAAAATTATGTTGATTATTTCAATAATTAGTATGATTCTTTTAGCGTTGCAAAAATTGTCGAAATTTGTAGAACGTTAAATGTTGAAAACATATGCTTACTGAGTTATAGTAGAAGAGTAAGCAATAAGGGAAGTGAGGTGTAAACGTGATTAAAACGGGTAAGATTAAGTGGTTCAACAACGAGAAGGGCTATGGCTTTATCGAAGGTGAAAATGGCGAAGATATCTTTGTACATTATTCAGCAATTAAACAAGACGGCTATAAAAGCCTAGTAGAAAACCAACTCGTTGAATATGAACTAGTCAAGACAGACAAAGGCTTGCAAGCAATCAATGTCAAAGAAGTATCAAGTACCACTGTTTCATAGTGGTATTTTTTGTGACTTTATGCTATACTTTAATTAAGGAGGATTGATAATATGAAATACATTATCCGAGGAGAAAAAGTAGATGTAACACCATCAATAAAATCTTATATAGAGGATAAGATAAACAAATTAAACAAGTATTTCGAAGATTCCGACACAATAACCGCTACGGTAGTAATTAAGGTTCGTGGAAAAGAACAAAAAATAGAAATAACCGTTCCAGCGGTACAGTTTACTTTAAGAAGTGAGGAATCAAATGATGATTTGTATGCCGCTATAGATCTTACTGTAGATAAGTTAGAAAGACAAATTAGAAAGAATAAAACCAAAATCAATTCTAGAATAAAAAAGAATGTGATTCAAAACTTTGAGGTTGATTTAGAAGACAGTTTTGATGATGATGAAGAAGATAAAATACTTAAGAGAAAAAAAATAGATATGAAACCAATGGATGAGGAAGAAGCCATGTTGCAAATGAGTATGTTAGGACATTCATTCTTTATATTTAAAAATACTGATACCGATAGTATTTGTGTTCTTTATGAAAGAAAAGATGGTTCATACGGAATTATAGAGACAAAATAATAATAAACTTAAAAGAAAATAATATAATATCTTTAATTATTTTCTTTTTTTTGTTACAATATTTGTTAAGGGAGATGATGCATCATATGATGAATTTTTTTAGTAAGATATTTGATCATGAATACAAAGAATTAAATAAGTTTAAATTAGTAGCAAACGAAGTGTTTGAATTAGATGATAAATATAAAAAGTTAACTGATAAACAGTTACAACAAATGACTTCTAAGTTAAAAAAGAGGTTAGCGGATGGTGAGGAGTTAGATGATTTAATTCCAGATGCTTTTGCAACCGTAAGAGAAGCTGCATACAGGGTAATAGGTGAAAAACCTTTCTATGTACAGGTATTAGGAGCATTATGTATTCACTTTGGTAATATATCAGAGATGAAAACAGGTGAGGGTAAAACCTTAACCTGCGTTATGCCAGCATATTTAAATGCTTTATCTGGTAAGGGTGTTCACATAGTTACCGTAAATGAGTATCTAGCAAGTCGTGATTCTGCTTGGATGGGTAAGATATTTGAATTCTTAGGACTTACCGTAGCGGTAAACTTAAGAGAGATGACTCCTAAAGAAAAAAAAGAAGCTTATAATTGTGATATTTTATACTCTACCAATAATGAATTAGGATTTGATTACCTAAGAGATAACATGGTAGTTAAGTCTGAAGATAGGGTACAAAGACCTCTTCATTTTGCAATAATTGATGAGGTTGACTCAGTATTAATAGATGAAGCTAGAACGCCTCTTATAATATCTGGTGGAGTTATGAAGTCTGCCAACTTATATAAAGATTCAGATAGGTTTGTTAAGACTTTAAGAGAAAATGAAGATTATACAATAGATGAAAAAACTAGAGATATTACCTTAACTGATCAAGGAACAGAAAGAGGAGAAAAATATTTCAGGATAGCTAACCTTTATGATATAGATCATACTGCTTTAGTACATCATATTAACCAAGCTTTGAAGGCAAACTATACAATGCATAATGATGTTGATTATGTTGTTCAAGAAGGAAAGGTAGTAATTGTAGACCAGTTTACTGGAAGACTAATGCCAGGAAGAGCTTTTAGTGATGGACTTCATCAGGCTATAGAAGCTAAAGAAAACGTAGAAGTACAAGAAGAAACAAAGACATTAGCAACGATAACTTTTCAGAACTATTTTAGAATGTATGAAAAATTATCAGGTATGACTGGTACTGCTAAAACTGAAGAAGAAGAATTTAGAAATATTTATAATATGTATGTTATTGAAATACCAACTAACTTACCAGTAATTCGTAATGATGAAGCAGATTTAATATATAGTACTAAAGATGAAAAATATAAAGCTATAGTAGCAGAGATAAAAAATAGACACGAAGCAGGTCAACCAGTATTAGTTGGTACAATTGCAATAGAAACTAACGAATTGCTTAGTAATTTACTAAGAAAAGCTGGTATTAAGCATGAAGTTTTAAATGCTAAGAATCATGCTCGTGAAGCTGAAATAATAGCTAAAGCTGGTGAAAAAGGTTCTGTTACCATTGCTACTAACATGGCAGGACGTGGTACTGATATTAAGCTTGGAGAGGGTGTAAAAGACCTAGGTGGTTTATGTGTAATTGGTACTGAACGTCATGAATCAAGACGTATAGATAATCAGTTAAGAGGCCGTTCTGGACGTCAAGGAGATCCGGGTTATAGCCAATTTTTTGTATCATTTGAAGATGATCTAATGGTTAGGTTTGGAACTGATAGGTTTAAATCAATACTAGAAATGGCAGGTTTAGATAGTGAAAGAAACATGCGTAGTAAGACTATATCTAGATCTGTAGAAACAGCTCAAAAGAGAGTGGAAGGTAATAACTTTGATGCCCGTAAACATTTATTACAATATGATGACGTAATGGGTAAACACCGTGAAATAATGTATGGCAGAAGAAATGAAATACTTGATAATGAAAACGTTCATGATAAAGTGTTAGACAATATTAAGGAACATATAGATGGTGTTGTAAGAAGACATACTAATGAACGTGGCGTGATATTAGAACCAGAATGTAATGAAATAGTAGAATATGTAAATGAAAACTTATTGTCTCATACTAATTTTAAGTTATCAGAAATTTTAAATAAAGAAGTAAATGAGATAATTAATACTATTTATAACAAGGTAATTAAAGAATATGAAGACAAGATAAATGAGTTACCAGAAGAGATAAGAAATGATTTTGAAAAAGCTATAAGCTTACAAGTTATTGATCATTATTGGATGGAACATATTAATACTATGGACCATTTAAGAGAAGGAGTATCTTTAAGAGGATATGCTCAAGAAGATCCTTTACAAGCTTATATTAGAGAAGGATTTGAACTTTTTGATGTTATGATGAATAATATAAGCAAGGATATTACTTTATACTTACTAAAGGCCGAAATAAGACAAAACTTAGAGGTTAAGCAAGTAAAAGGATCTGCTAATTCAGGTGCTGATAAAGTCTCTAAATCAAAGCCTATTACTACTAAAAAGGTAGGTAGGAATGACCCTTGCCCATGTGGCTCAGGACGCAAATATAAACAATGTTGTGGTAAATAAGCCCGCGAACCCGCATAAAATAAGGGGTTGCGGGTTTTTCTGTGATTGCAATATTTAGGTAAAAAGTGACGTGTCCACTGTCCTAGATACGTTTTAGATACTCTTCAAAAACGTTGCAACCCCTTATAAAATAAGGTTAAAACACATATTGAAGTATAAATTTCAAATTGAATACAAAACGTATCTAAAAAGTATCTAAATTGTAATTTATTACTCAAAAGCAGTAATAACCAAAATTAATGATAGCAATTCATGATATAATTTATATAGAAGAAAAGTGGTGAAATTATGATAAAAATAGAATTATATGACAAAAGTATAAAAGGGAAAAAAATAATTGAGAATCTTGTTCCATGGCAGGAAAGTGAATTAGGACATGAAACAATGAAAAATGAGAAAGAGATAATTGATATATTTAAATATGATAGATTAGATGAAAAAAATATTAAAATTACATGTGATCAAAATCATTATATTAAAATACCTAATTTTTGCAAAACTTACTATACATTTAGTATGGATGATAATTTTATGGATGACGAGTTATTAATAATATCAAATGAACTAAATGAGGTTTATATTCTATTGAGTGAGAATGAAATAGATTTCAAAAAAAGAGGTACCAAATTTCGACCATATATAATTGATGAAATAAGTACGGATGGTAATATAATTAATAGATATTTGATTAATATTTTTATAAAGTATAAAGATAATGGTAAAATTGCAAACGATGAATTTAAATTTCAATATGAAATAAGAATAAGTAAAGTTTTTACTATAAATATTACGTATGGATTACCTGAATATATATTTTTAGGATATATAATATGGTTTATTTGCAATCTAATTGCACGTAATAATATCATAAAACTAATTAATAATCCAACAGTTATTATTGTTTTTATCTCGTGCTTTATCTTTTCTGTAGTTAAAGCAATATTTGTCGAAACCTCTTTAATAAATCAATTATTATATTTACTAAAAATTAAACGCAGGTTTTATTATACAAATAGAGAATTAAAAAAGATGATAAAAGAATATAAGAAACAAAATGATGTGGTATAATTAATATAGGAGTTGATAGTATGCAAAAAGAATATGAATTTTATAGTTTAGGTATGGGAGGAAAATCGATAATTAAAATTGATGGCAATACA
>CAZBUA010000002.1:23907-30359 GCA_964494975.1 uncultured Muribaculaceae bacterium | reverse complement strand
ATAGTCAACATCTCCATTAGTTAATGCTGCCTCTAAGTCAGTATCATTTTCATATGGAGTATAAGTAACACCATTATTAGATGATATGTAGTAACTAACGTCTGCTAAATCATTAGTTAATACTCCTATCTTTTTATTACTAATCTCACTTGGATTACCAACCTTTCCGGCTTCCTTAGAAACCAAAACATAATAATCCTTTAGAAAAACCATATCATCATCTACCTTGTTAGCAGCTTTACCACTAACTACTTCAAAATAAATATCGTCTTCCTTAACATCATCAGATGCATTATAAGAAATAAGGTTAAAAGAAAGCCCGGTTTTATCCTCTAACTTTGTAATATAATCAAAGAATACTCCCTCACCATCTTCACTAAAAGCTGGTATGTTATTAACGATAGAAACGTTAATAACGTCTTTTTTATTACTTTCTATCCATTTCTTTTCTGATAAATTTAACTTTGTACTAGTACTAGCACTCTTACTATAATTAATTAATGCTGCTAAAACAACTAATAAAATAATTATTACTAGAGCTACCAACCACTTGCTATTTTTTTTCTTCTTCATTTTTTCACCTCTAATGAACATCAAACGTTATTTCGCTGCTATTCTTATGTTTATAACCAATAACTGGATAAGTTGTATTCTTATCTTTCTTTTGAATTGAGTAAAGTTCAATATCATAATATCCCTTAATCTTATCACTAAAGTAAGATGTCATGTCAGTAAGCTTAGTTTTTATATCATCAGAAGTAACATCCTCTTTAAAAGTAACAAACACCTTAATAAGTCTACCTTTAATATTTAATTCTACCTTACTAACACCTTCAATAGAAGAAGATTTATCAACAAAACTATCCTTTTGTTTATTAGATATCTTATTATTTTCTATACCTCTTAGTCTTACTCCATATACAGCTTTTTCAGAACTAGAATAAAATAATGACTTAAATAAGAATATTACCACTATCAGTATTAGTAATACTATTAGTCCTATCTTTATTTGCTTTTTGTTTTTCTTTATAAATTTTTTGATTTTTGGTTGCATCTATCAAGCGCCTCCTATACGATAAATATTATACTATAAATTATGTTAATTTTCCACTTAAATTAAAAAAAACATCAAAAGATGTTTTTAATTCTTATTCTTAGTTATTATAAATCCTATTAATCCAACGATAACTATTATCATACCTACAATTAATATTCCACCATTTGACTGTCCGTTTGCTGCAGCTTCTTTAGCGATTGAAGCAGTATACAAATAATCATAAGATTTAATTGCTAGTTTGTCTAAAATATTCATTCCATTATTTACATCTTCCATGATTAACCCTCCTTAAAAATGAAAAGTATTACTTTTCATCCTTTTCAATTTTTTTTACTGCTTCTTTTTCCATACCACTTTTACCTGTGAAATACATTATATACATTACAAATGTCTGCATTGTTGATGATAACATCAGGCTGGGATAAGATGACTGAATCATTGAAACTATAGTTCCCGCTGATATTAATACAAACAATGGAGCATATAAAGTTGTTTTTACTTTTTTAAAATTTTTAAACATTATCATTAAACATAATACATCACATATTAAAGAATAATAATATATTAAATTTATACCAGGACCATATGTATAAAGTATTACACCATTGTTAATCTTAGAATACATTGGGATAAACAAATCAAGCAATAAAATTATTATATATATTAAAGCAAAGCTTCTTTGTTTAGCACTACCTATCTTCTTATCGTATGAAATACCAATAACATACATAACAAAGAATGAAACCCAAGATACATAATATACTAGCATCATTTTCAAAACAACATTATTTAAAACATTATAAGTCTCATAATTTGATCCTAAAAATAATCCTGTAACCTCTAATAACAAGCCAATAAAATTCATAATTAACATTGTTTTAAATATTTTACTATCTTTAAACCTTTTGTCAAAAAAAACAATTATAGCTAACAATATGCAATAAAATAAGCTACAAACAGAAAAATAAATTGTTGGATTCATATATATTACCTACGCTTTCAGATATATTATAACATATATAATAATAAAAAAAGAAAAATTATATTTTTCTTTTTTGTGTTTTACATTTTTTTACATTTTACTAATGATTTGTATAAATCTTTTGAATCCGAATACTTCTTATCAACTACTTGAATATTATATATAATATTAGCTCTAGCAATTTTTTGCTCAATCATTTTTTTATCAACAAATGATTGTATATCTTCAATAACATTAACATTTTGAGACTTTAATAATGCTAGTTCAGGATTAACTTCTATTTCAAGACAATAATCATGCTCACCATCATAAATAGAATTTATGTTAGTATGTAGAACTCCTGGATATAGCATTGCTAAATCTTCTATTCTTAATGCATTTAAATTATTTTTATTATTTTTAGTTTTTGGAAGTTCTTTTCTAATTTTATAAACAACAGGTCTATGCAACTCTTGAATATTTGATGAAGCAGATATTATCTCATCAAGGGTTTCTGATGCTTTTGAGTAATCATTAAGTGTTATATGTGCAATTGGGACTTGACCCTCTTCTTCATCAGGAAGTGCAATAATACAACACGTATCAACGTTTGGATGCTTTTCTATCTCTTTCTCTTCAGAAACCGGAGAAAATTTAAATGATCTTCTTGCTATAACATTTTTAATTCTTCCTTCGTAATGACCAAAGCCATCCTCATCAATTCTACCTAAATCCCCCATGTGAACCCAAGTATTTCCATCATCGTGCTTTTTATATACCTCTTTTGTCTTTTCTTCGTCTTTATAATAACCGGCAGTTACCGTATCACCAGAAATTGCAAACTCTCCAACGTCATTCGTATCAAGTTTTGCTCCTGTCTCAGGATCAAAAACACCAACTTTAACATTTCCCATTGGTCTTCCTAAACTACCTTTTTTATATGAGCCAACTAAATTTGATAATGCTATAGCTGAAACTTCGGTAGAACCATATCCGTCAGTAACCGGGGTATTACAGCTATGCTGTTTTAAAAAGCTATTTACCCTATCTTCGATGGTTGCAAAGCCATCACCACCAGAGCCAGCAAGCTCAAGGTATGACAAGTTTTTATTGCTCATTCTTTCACTTTTTAAAAGAGCTCCCCAGTGTGATGGTGTTACTGTCAAATAATTAGGTTCATATTTTTCAAGTAAACCAGGAAAATTTTTAGGATTCATTTCTGGAATCATTACAATCTCAACGTTGTTGCAGAACATTGCTTGAAATGTTGAGTTTCCAAATGATACAAATATTGGTAATACTTGCAAATATTTTTTCCCTGCTTCAAATCTTTGACCTGACAATTCATAATTTCTAACAATTGCATTTGTATTTTTATTAAGTTGCATTACAGCCTTAGGCACATTTGTTGTTCCGCTTGTATGAACTAAACAACTTGTAGCATTTTCATCATATACACACTCTTCTGAATTAGAATCTTTTCCATTCTTTATAAAAGTATCCCATTCAATTATTCTATCATCTTCTACTTTATCAGATTTTTTATTTTTTAAATCAGCTATTTTTTTAAATACACCTGGAAATGATTGAATTACTGATGCAGAAATAATATGTTCAATACAAGTATCTTTTGTTGCATCTACTACCATTTTTCTTATTTCTGGTTGATCTAACATAAAAATGAATTTTGGATTTACTTCTGAAACAAAATATTTCATCTCTTCCGACGTTATGTTAGGATATACATAATCTGGTATTGCACCTATCTTATTTAAGGCATAATCCATATATATAGTTTCAGGTGTATTAGAAGAACACATAATAACTATGTCTCCCTTTCTAATTCCCATACTCCATAAGGCATCTGCTGTCTTATCAATGTTTTTAATTAATTCTTTTTTTGATATTTTTATATCCCTATAATCTCTATTTAAGTCAACACTATCTTTAGCTGTTTCTCCCTTTTCAACAGGAATTACATATCTTATTGCAGTTTTGTCTAAATATTTATTAGAATTTGACATGAAATATTTATATTTAGTTTTTTCAATATTCAAAATATTTTCTTTTCTTCCTTTTAAAATTTGTTCTGTTGTATTATTTTCCATAATATCCCCCTATCAATACTTTTATATTTTAGCATTTAAACATATCTAAGTAAACCTTAGGTGTAAACAAAAAGTCTAGTAGCAAAGCCACTAGACCTAGTGCTTGCCATAAATAAGTTTCTATACAAGCAAACATAATTTATGGCATATATAATAACATTATTTTTATTTTTGTCAACACTTATGAGTTTTATATTAGTTATGTAAGATTATTTTATTAGTTTATCAATATCTTCTTCTTTATATATCTTAATACCTAGTTCTTTAGCTTTATCATACTTAGAACCCGGCTTATCACCAACAATAACTCCGGTTGTCTTAGAAGTTACACTAGAAGTTACTTTAGCTCCTAAGTCTTCTAACATACTAGTCAAATCTTCTCTTTTATAATTAGTTAAAGTACCAGTTAAAACATAAGTGTTACCGTCTAACTTATTATTAGTATTAGTATCAATATAATTAAAATTCAATCCCAAGTTCTTTAATTCATTAATAACATCAATCTTTTTATTGTCATCTAAATAATTTCTTACGCTGGTTGCTATAACAGGGCCAATATCTGGTGTGTTACTTAGATCATCAAAAGTAGCATCTATAATATTGTCTATGTTTTTATATTTTGATGCCAATATTTTAGCAGTTTTCTTACCAACATGTCTTATACCAAGTGCAAATAAAACTTTTTCTAAAGAATTATGTTTTGAGTTTTCAATTGATTCTAGCAAATTATTAATACTCTTGGTTCCAAATCCTTCTAATTCAATTAAGTCTTCCTTATGATTAGATAAGTTATATATGTCTGGTATACTTGTTATAAACTTCATGTTATAAAAGTCTTCTATAATACTTTCTCCTAAACCATCTATATTCATGGTATCTCTTGAAGCAAAATGAATTAAGCCTTCTATGTTTCTTGCGGGACATAATTCGTTCTTACAAAAATAATTAACATCTTCCCTAACTAACTCACTACCACACATAGGACATACTTCTATCATTTTGAAAGGTAATTCATTACCCGTTCTTCTCTCTTTTTTTACTTCTACAACCTCTGGTATTACGTCTCCAGCCTTTCTAATTGAAACGACATCATTTACCCTTATATCCTTTTCTATGCAGTAATCAGCATTGTGAAGGGTTGCCTTAGATACTAAAGAACCCGCAACATGTACTGGGTTAAAAATAGCGTTAGGAGTTATCTTTCCAGTTCTACCCACGGTAAATTTTATTTCTTTTAGCGTTGTTAAAACCTCTAGTGCCGGAAACTTGTAAGCAATACCCCATCTTGGTACCCTCTGGGTATAACCTAAAGTAGATTCGTCTTCAAGACTATTAACTTTTAACACCACCCCATCTATTTCATAAGGTAGGTCTTTTCTTTTAGCAGCTAAATCATCTATATACATTATTATTTCTTTAGCATTTGTTGCTATTTTATTTAGTTTATGATTAGTGACGAAACCTAATTTCTTAAGAAAGTTTAATGATTCAGTTTGGGTTTTTATACCATAATCCTCTGGATTAGGTATAAAATATGCCATAAAATCAAGTTCTCTTTTAGCAGCTACCTTACTATCTAATTGTCTAACAGAACCCGCAGCGGCATTCCTTGGATTTGCAAACAGGTTCTCATTATTTTTTTTCTTCTCAACATTACACTTATCAAACGATTTTTTACTCATGTATATCTCACCACGAACTTCTATATCTATAGGTTCATTTAAAGTAAGTGGTACTGACTTTATGGTCTTAACATTATGAGTTATATTTTCTCCAACTAACCCATCTCCACGGGTAGCAGCTCTTACAAGCACTCCCTTTTCATAAGTTAAAGATCCTGATAACCCATCCATTTTAGGCTCTAGTGTATAACAAGCATTAGGACAAGTCTTTCTAATTCTTTCGTCAAATAATATTATCTCATCCTCATTAAAAATATCATCAAAAGATAACATTGGTGATTTATGAGTAACCTTTTCAAACTTATCAAGAACTTTACCACCAACCCTAATAGTTGGTGAATTAGCCCTCTTTAAGTCTGGATATTTCTCTTCTAAAGATAATAATTCTTTATAAAAATCATCATACTCTTGATCAGTTATACTAGGATTATCATTAACATAATACTCCATGCTTGCCTTATTAATTTCTCTTATTAAATAGTCCATTCTCTGCTCAATATTATTCATCACTATCACCCATAATTATTATAACATAAAATAAACTTCTTTAATATTTATTTACTTGTTTTATAAGCATATTTACACACCTTTTATCCTCTATTTTATTAATAGCAAAAGTCTTATTACCTAAGTCTTTTATTGAT
>CAZBUA010000002.1:1636-23807 GCA_964494975.1 uncultured Muribaculaceae bacterium | reverse complement strand
TTTCTTTAGAAGTTTTTATTAAGTCTACTATCACTTCATACGCATCATATATCTGGCCATTAAAAAAGAGTTTACTTTTAAAACTGTTATTATTTAGTTCACTAAATAAATAATCAAACTTAACATCATATTCTATAAATTTATCATCTACTTTGTTTTCAAACTTAATTATATTTATATATATCTCATCTTTATTTAGCATCTTTTTCATTAAAATAAATTCGTTAACTATTTTAATGCTTGTGCTTATTGCCACTTCACTCTTTAGTAAACCCGCAAGCATTGTCACTCCATATTCTGTGAATGCATAAGGGAGGTATTGCCTTCCACCTCTAGTTTCTGTTTTTGAGGTGCCATTTTGGCACCTCAAAGCATCATATTCCTCTCTTGTAAGTTTAAAGCAATATGTTTCAGGAAATCTTTCTATATTTCTCTTTACTTGTCTATTTAGTTGTTTAACTTCATATTTAAATAAATATGCCACATCACTATCCAAAATCACTTGTTTTCCCCTTACTTCTATTATTAAATCTTTTATGTTTAATTTTTCTTTTAGTTCGTTCATAATTAAGCCTCCTACTTAATTATTCGCTTAAACTCATAAAAAGCCTCAAAAAAAGAAGCTATTTAGCTTCTTTCTTATCTTTTTTCTTATTCTTTAAAATGCCATGACTTTCTCTTACTTTATTTTCTATTTCTTCTAAGGCATCTTTGTGATCTTTTAGATAAGCTTTAGCACTTTCTTTACCTTGTCCTATCTTTTCACCCTTGTATGAATACCATGCGCCACTCTTGTCAACAATTCCTATCTCTGCTGCTAAGTCAAGTACTTCTGCTTCTCTACTAACTCCCTCACCATACATTATCTCTACCTGTGCTACCTTAAATGGTGGTGCAACTTTGTTCTTAACAACCTTAACGTTGGTTCTGTTACCAATAACGTTATCACCATTCTTTATTTGCTCCCCGCGTCTAACATCAAGTCTAACCGTTGAATAAAACTTCAAAGCTCTTCCACCTGGGGTTGTTTCTGGGTTTCCAAATAAAACTCCAACTTTTTCTCTTAGCTGATTAATAAAGATTGCAATAGTATTCGTTTTGCTAATCGTACCTGATAATTTTCTTAAAGCTTGACTCATTAATCTTGCTTGAAGTCCAACGTGAGCATCTCCCATTTCACCTTCTATTTCAGCTTGTGGAACCAATGCCGCTACCGAATCTATTACAACGATGTTTATAGCTTCACTCCTAACAAGCGCCTCACATATTTCTAGTGCTTGTTCTCCAGTATCTGGTTGTGATAATAACAATTCATTTATATCAACACCTAAATTTTTAGCATATATTGGATCAAGAGCATGTTCAGCATCAATAAATGCTGCTCTTCCACCGGCTTTTTGAACCTCCGCAATTGCATGAAGTGCAAACGTTGTCTTACCAGAAGACTCTGGTCCGTATATCTCAATTATTCTTCCCTTTGGGTATCCTCCAACACCTAATGCTATGTCAAGTGTTAATGAACCACTAGAGCATACATCTATTTCGTTATGCGACTCCTCACCTAACTTCATAACAGAACCCTTACCGAACTGTTTTTCTATATCCGCTAAAACCTGTTCTAAAGTTTTGTCCTTGTCAACTTCTTTTGCCATTTTGTTGTCCTCCTAATCTGTACTACAATATCATTATAAATGACTTAAAAAGAAAAATCAAGTCTTTTTTCGAACAATTGTTTGAATATTGTAAATATTTGTTTTCAATAAATAAAAAATCATCTAATTAAAGATGATTTTTTGATATTACTTTGTTGCAGTTTCTAAATTTTCAACTTTTTCTTTATTATCCTTTTCAAAAATAATATCTTTATTTAATACGTAATACTGAACACCAGATATTATTGAGAATATTGTTGCTAATACTAACAAGAAGTTAGCTACGTCCAAATTAAATAATTCAAATGGTAAGTTGTAACACATTGTTAGAACTAAACCTGTCATTAAGAACGTTGTTTTAACCTTACCAGTTTTAATGGCTGCAACTACCTTACCCTTACTTCCAGCAATCATCTTGATAGTATCAACTACGGTATCCCTAAATATTATTATTACCGGAATAGCTGGTGTGATAAATCCTTGACAAGCTAAAATAATCAATGTTGAGTTAACAAGAACCTTGTCAGCTATTGCGTCTACCATCTTTCCAAAGTCAGTTACCATGTTATATTTTCTTGCAATATGGCCATCTAAAAAGTCAGTTATTGAAGCAACTGCAAAAATACCAGCAGCAATAAAGTACTTAATGTTTACCGTTATCGTTCCGATAAGTATTTCTGGAAACTCTAAGTTTACCATGTAAAATGGAAATAATAATAGTACTATTAATACTACCGTTAGAAATATTCTTGTCATTGTTAGTTTGTTAGCTATGTTCATTGTAAATCTCCTTTTAATTCTCTAAATAAGTTATCGGGCTATCTTCTTCATTAGGTTTAACGTACTCAGTCATAACGATGTATCCTATTAAAAATACTAACAACAAAATAATTATAGTAATAATTACTGGAACAACTTTTGATTTTGGTTTATCTTCCATGGTATATGGAGAAACAACTTTTTTCTCACTAAGTTTTTCCTTTTGTTTTTCTTTGCTAGCTTTTTCAATTTCAGCAATCGGAATCTTAGAAGTTTCTTCAAAGAAGAACTCATTAAATTCATCCATTACTTTTTCTTCGTCAAGTCCTAAGTATTTTGCATAGTCCCTAATAAAACACTTAAGATAATAAACGTCTTTAAAAGCTTTTAAATTACCTTCTTCAATGTTTTCTATTTGAGATACTCTTAAGTTAAGATCGTCAGCGGCTTCTTGGGCACTAACACCCCTTTCTTCCCTGGCAGTTTTTAACTCTTCACCTATTTCCTTCAAAGTATTCACTCCTTCGTATATATAATAATAATTTTAATAAGCCACGTTCTGTACCACCTAAGTGGTCGTAAACATTTATCTATGCTATTAGCATCCTCTGATCCGTTTGATTCCTTTTCAGAAGTTCCCCTACCAAATTTGGGTTTCTCACTCATTGGGTTTACCGCGTTCCACCTGATACGTTTCCATATCAATTCGTCTCTTTGGCACTTTATGCCTATAATAACCATATCAATGACTTAGGTTACTTCGGCGCCGTTAGGCAAAGCCTACTAAAGGTTATTTTTTCCCTTTAAATGAACACTACGGCCATTTCAGGACCGTGTGAGCGTGGACTTTCCTCTACTAAACTAGTTAGCAGCGTTTACGTAAAAATTATTATTTATTATTCATCTTTATCATATATATATTTTTCCAGTTGTGATAAACGTCTTAATATATCTACGTTAGTAATTTCTTTTTCACTTTTCTTAACAATATCTATATTTGCTTTTAAATTTCTTAATTCATGCTTTAGTTCCATATTTTCTTGAGAAAGATCTTTATTTTCCGTTCTTAATTCCTTAATTATGTTTACAAATTCAACATAATCTTTAATGATTTGATCTAGGTATTTATCCACTTCTTGAAGTCTGTATCCCCTAGTATCAATCTTAAAATCTTTTTCAAAAATATCTTGTGGTGTTAAAGCAATTCTATTATTAAACAAATCTATCACCTCTGTAATATTCATTATCGCAAGTTTTGTCTGTTTTGTCAATTTACAATTAGTATAAAATTATTGTAAATAAACGTTATTTCTTTCTAATTTTTACGAATGAATGAATAAGGTCATAAGATGATACGGAAAAACTAAAGGTTAGTAGTGCTACAAAAAGGTTTTCGTAGCTAAAACCAAAGAATATAAAATTAATTATAATACTAATTAATAATAGTATTATTACGATGTATTTAGAAGGTATGTTAAACACCATTTTTATGGTGTTACCCAGTATGTTTAATATTATCCATAATGGTAGTATTCTTGGTATTAAGTTAATTATGTAATATTCCAATTTAATCACCTAATTAAACTTATGATACATAATTATGTTTTCTTCCAAAATAGTTGTTTCTAATAATAGTTCATCAATTAAGATTAACATTAATGTTTGATCCATAATATCCTCCTATTATTAAAATAACATGATTAAAATAATAAATAATATTTTCGACAATACTTATCAAAAATATATATGAAATATTAACCTTTTGTAGTATAATTGTATCGGTGATGATATGATAAATAATTATTCAGTATCCAAATATAGTAAGATTAAAACCGGTTATGCAAACCGTGGTATGGGTCTTGAAAATGACATTAATCTTGCTAATGAGTATTATAGAATAAAAGATATAGCATATATATATAAGAAACCAACACCAATAAAACTAGTAAGTGTTGATTATCAAAAAGGTCTAATTAAAGAAGCTTATTTTGATACTCCATCCACTACTGATTATAATGGCATCTATAAAGGAAAGTATGTAGACTTTGAAGCTAAAGAAACAACTAGTAAGACATCTTTTAGTTTATCAAACATACATAAACATCAAATAGATCATTTAATTAATGTTTTAAGACACGGAGCCATATCATTTTTAATCGTTCGGTTTACAGCTTTAAACGAAACTTATTTCTTACCTTCTGAAAAATTAGAAGAGTTTATTAAAAATAATGAAAGAAAATCTATTCCGTTAAGTTTTTTTAAAGAATGTGGTACAATGATTAAAGTTAAATATAGTCCTAGAATAGATTATATTGAAGTAATAAATAAATTATATTTTGGAGGTAATGAAAATGCTTAAGAAGAGAAAGAACATAGCAAAAAACACAACTAAGAATATTAAAAGTAAAACTAAGGTTGTTAAACAAAAAGTAGATAGTAAAGTAAAGAAGGTAACGGGTAAATCTACTGGTACCATGAGTAAGAAAAAGAGGATAATATTAAACATCTTGCTTGTTTGTGTAATATTTTTCATCGCACTGATTCTTATATTCTTTGCGTACGTAATAATTAAATCTCCTAAGTTTGATCCAAATAACTTAAAGTTTACAGAGATGACTGAAATATATGATAGTGATGTTAATATAATTGCTAAACTAGGTAATGAAAACAGAACTGGGATTAGTTATGATGATTTGCCAGAAGTGTTAATAGATGCCATAATAGCTACTGAGGATTCTAAGTTCTTCCAACATAACGGTTTTGACTTAGGAAGGTTTACGGTAGCAAGTGTTAAACAAGCTTTAAGAATGGGCGGTGGTGGCGCATCTACCCTAACCATGCAGATTGTTAAGAATAATTATACTTCTACTACTTCTCATGGATTTGAAGGAATATTAAGAAAGTTTACCGATATATACCTATCAGTATTTAAGGTAGAAAAAAAATATACTAAGAAACAAATACTAGAGTTTTACGTAAATGATTCATATCTGGGTAATGGTTCTTATGGTGTTGAACAAGCGTCATTGAATTACTTTGGTAAACACGTTAGTGAATTAAACTTGTCTGAAGCTTCTTTTATAGCAGGTTTGTTCCAAGCACCATCTAGTTATGATCCTTATACTTATCCAGATGCTGCTGAATCTAGAAGAAAAACGGTTTTATACTTAATGGAAAGACACGGGTACATAACTAGTGAGGAAAGAAAGATAGCACAAGCTAATCCTATTACTGATTACATTACTGATACTAAACATGATAATTCATATTCTGAGTATCAGGGTTATGTTGATACGGTTGTTGAAGAGTTACAAAATGAATATGATATTAATGCGTATACTACTCCACTTAAGATATATACTTCAATGAATAAGAGTAAGCAAGATTATGTAAATAAGGTTATGAATGGTGAAACATGGGATTGGGAAAATGATCTTGTTGAGTCTGGTGTTGTAATGACAGAGTCTGATACTGGTGAGGTTATTGCCGTTGGAGCTGGTAGGAATAAGGATACTAAATTGTCTTATAATTTTGCTACCATGACTAATAGGCAAATTGGTTCAACGGCTAAACCAATATTTGATTATGGACCAGCGGTTGAGTACTTAGGTTATGGAACGGTAACTTACATAAATGATGAACCTCACTCTTATAGTAACGGACCAAGTATGTCAAACTTTGATGGTGGATATTATGGTATTATGCCTATGTATCAAGCATTAGGTTTGTCTAGAAACGTTCCTGCTTTAAAGACTTTCCAAGAAGTTAGTAAGAATGCTGGTAATGATAAAATAGTTTCTTTTGTTACCGGTTTGGGAATTACTCCTGAAATAGAAGATGGAAAGATTCATGAGGCGCATAGTATTGGAGCGTTTACTGGTTCTACTAAAACTGGTGAATCAAGAACTAGTCCAATGACAATGGCTGGAGCTTATCAAGCATTTTCTAATGGTGGATATTATGTTAAACCTCATACCATTAAAAAGTTTGTATATAAAGATACCGGTGAAACAACCGAGTCTAATTATACAAAGACAAGGGTTATGAATGATTCTACCGCATACATAATTAATTACGCACTACATTGGGGTGCTACTGAAGGTATGGCTAAGACGGCTGCTAACGTTAGTGGCGTTACCGTTGCGGCTAAGACTGGTACTAGTAACTTTGATGATGCTACGATAGCTAAATATAAATTATACAACTCTGTTAATGATTTATGGGTATGTGGATATACTCCTAAGTATACATTAACAATGTGGTATGGTTATGATCAAATATATACAGAGTATTATAGTACTACCAATTCTTGGAAGCAGCGTGATGGTCTTTATAGAAATTTAGCTACTAACCTATTTGATAAGGATACTACTGAGTTTGAAGTACCATCTAGTTTTGAAGCAGTTAAGGTTGTTAAAGATTCAATACCATTAAAACTAGCTTCTAGTTCTACCCCAGAAAGTATGAGGGTAACTGGATACTTTAGAAAGGGTACTGCTCCTACTTTAGTAGATGAAACAGAAAGTACCTTACCTAGTGTTACCGGAGCTTCTAGTAAGGTTACTGGTAGTACGGTTAAGTTAAGTTGGACCGGAATAACAGCTGAGCAAATGCTTAACATTACTTCTCAAGATGGATATGGAAGTTTGGGATATGATATATACGTTAAGGATGGTGATTCTGGTACTGAGAAGTATTTAGGCACTACTACTTCTAATACATATACAAATAAAACTACTTACTCAAATCCTGTGTATGTTATATATACAGCGTTTGCAAATCATAAAGATAACAAGAGTAACGGTGTTACCATAAAGGCTAGTATTGCAGCAGACTTTGAAGTTAATGCTGAGAACATTACCGTTGAACAAAATGCAGTAATGAATAATGCTACATATTTAAAAGACATTACAGTACTGTATAACTCGGTAGATGTTACGGCGCAAAGTAGTATTACACATACTGCTACCGTAGATACCAGTACGTTGGGTAGCCATGAAATTACGTATAGTGTTACTTATTCTGGAACTACTAAAACTATTAAAAGAACCATTACGGTGGTTGCTAGTCAAACAACTACTAATCCATAAAATAAAAAAGCATTTCTAAAATGCTTTTTTTATTGTTTATAATTCTATAAAATATTTTTTATACCATAGTAGGAATATATACATTGTGTATATTTTTCTTGCGTTTGGTTTTTTATTATTTCTATGATCTTCTAACATCTTAAGTAATTCTTCTTGATTAAAGAACTCTTTAGTGTAGTCTGATTCAAATACTTCCTTTACTTTGTTATAATACTTATCTTCTTTAATCCAGTATTGAAATGGTACTGGGAATCCCCATTTTGGTCTTTTAGCCCACTCTTCTGGTAATTTCTTATAAGCACACTTTCTAAATACATACTTAGTAGTATCATCAGTTATCTTGTATCTTGTTGGAATTGTTCTTGCAGTATCCATAACTATCCGGTCTAAGAATGGCACCCTTAGCTCTAAAGAAGAAGCCATGGTCATCTTATCAGCCTTAAGTAAAATGTCGTCTACAAGCCACAAATTCATGTCTAAATACTGCATTTTAGTTATTTCATCTAATCCTTTAGCTTTATCAAATATCGGCTTGGTTACCTCTCTAAAGTCCTTACCAACTTGATATTCAGGATTAAGTACTTTCTTCTTTTCATTTTCATTAAATATGAAAGCGGAACCAGTATAATATTCTTCAACACTAAGTCCGTTTTTTACTAAGAACTTTCTACCATGAAACCAAGGTCTGTTAAAAGCAATCTTACCTAAAGTATGTCTAATACATTTTGGTACTTTACGATACATTCTATCAGTCTTATTAACAGCATAGCATTCATATCCACCAAACAATTCATCAGCACCCTCTCCTGATAAAACTACCGTTACATAATCTTTTGTCATCTTTGACAAGAAGTATAATGGTACTGCAGAAAGGTTGGCATGGGGCTCATCTGAATAGTAAACAACCTTATCCAAGCTATCAAAAAACTCATCTGGGGTTATTACCTTGTTAACATTTTCTATGTTTAACAAGTCTGATAGTCCCTTAGCTTGATCTATCTCATTAAAATGTTCACGAGCAAAGCCTACTGAGAAGGTTTTATCTGGCATTAAGGTTGATACTATGTAGCTAGAATCTACTCCTCCTGATAAGAAAGCACCTACTTTTACATCACTTATCTTATGACACTCAACAGATTTTTCAACAACGTCTTCTATCTTGTTAGAAAACTCATCTATTGACTTATTTTCTTCTTCAAATTTCACTTCGTAGTATTCTTTAATACTTAATTTATTATCTTTATAAGTAAAGTAGTGTCCTGGTCTTAATTTAAATACGTTTTTAAAGAACGTTTCTTCTAATGCTGAAAACTGAAATGTTAAGTATGGTTTTAAAGCTTCCTTATTTAGTTCTTTTTTAAAATCAGGATGTGCTAAAAAACTCTTTATCTCTGATCCATACATAAATAAGTTATCTTGTTTATAATAATAAAATGGTTTAATACCAAAGTGATCTCTAGCGCCAAATAGTTCTTTAGTATCTTTATTATATATAACAAAAGCAAACATTCCTCTTAATTTCTTAACAATATCCTTACCGTATTCTTCATAACCATGTACTATTACTTCAGTATCAGTATTGGTTTTAAATACGTGTTTTTTAGCTTCTAAGTCTTTTCTTAATTCCTGAAAGTTATATATTTCTCCATTAAAAGTAATTACTAAATTACCCTTTTCATTATATATAGGTTGGTCTCCACCTTTTAAGTCTATAATACTTAAACGTCTAAATCCTAAAGCTGCTACGTCATCTACAAAGGATCCTTTGCTATCAGGACCTCTATGTTCTATCTTGTCCATCATGTTGTTTATTATTTGTTCTTTTTTATTCTTATTTGTTTTATCTATAAATCCAACTATACCACACATAATGAATCCTCCTTATTTTTATTATTTAATAAATACTTTTAATTATACTTTGAATATCCGTTAATGATCTTTTTGTCCCACTTATATTGATAGTAATATCTTAATGGGTTAATATCATATGAAGCTAAAGTAAACCTTTTAAAATTAGTTATCTTTATATGTTGACCATTCTTCTTTAAACTATTAATAAGTTCTCTTTTAGGCACGATACTAGCCGTAAATGACTTGTTAGCGATAAAGAATTTATCATCTTTATTATATATATAATCATCTACTATTAATTTAGCTAAATTAACACCACTAGCTAGTGTATAGAAGTTACTTCTACCCTGTCTAATATTCATTTCAAATACGTAATACTTTTTTCTTTTTATGTCATACTGAACATCAAAATGACAGGTGCCAGTAAAGTTAATACTCTCTAAAAAATTCTTTAACTTTAAACTTAGATCTTTATCATAAGCATTAGTTATTGCATTATAATTACCAATTAATTCAGGAGTTCTATCATGCATTAATATCTTACCAGCAGTTACCGCCTTAACCTTGTGATTCTTTGATACGTAAGCAGTATAAACAAACATTGATTCATCATTACCCTCTATGTATTCCTGAATGATGAATTTATCTTTAAAACCACTATTCTTTATTATCATTAAAGTATCTTCTAGTTCTTTTCTATTATTTATTTTATAACCTTTTTGTTTTCCTTTAAAATTATAATTAGAGTATATAACGGTATTAGATGGTTTAATAAATATTGGATAATCATAATTAACCTTATATTCTTTAATATCATCCTTACTAAAATCAAACACCGTGTTTTTAGGATGCTCTAATCCGTATTTATCACATAGTTCATAAAAAGTATCCTTACAAAATAACTGATCAAACTGTTTCTCATTAGTCATTGGAATGATAAAGTTATCACTTATATTCATGATTGACGTTTTGTTATGAATTATGTGTTTAACATAATAATCAGTATTTCCAAATAATATCTTTTTCTTGTTTGGATATTTATTATCAATAAAGGTTAATGCCTCTATCAAGGTTTTATCTTCTAACAAAGTATCATAGTAATACCTTTCAGTTATCCTACTATGAGTAGTTGGGTATAACGGGCTTTTACCTATTATTATGGTCTTTATATGATATGCTTCATAAAACGCTCTAGCTACCGCATAACTATTCATATCACCGCCTAAAACAACTCCTACAAACTCCACGTTATTCACCGTTCTTTCTTAATCTCTTGTTAATAATCTTATGTCTTATTGGAACTATCTTGGTGTATACAAAGTTAATAAATGGTCTTAATACGTAATCAAACTCACCAATAAACTCGGTATACTCTCCTCCCCATTTCTTTTTAAAGTCATGTAATCCTACCAAGTTACTACCACCATTAGGATCTCCGATAGTACCAAACACATCAAATATATCATCACCATTTTCTTTAGCATCTCTTATTTGATGTTTATAAACTAAGTAATTGGTAAATAATCTTTTATATTCCATGTCATTAGCAGCGTATAAAGCCCAACTCTTATTACCATAGCTTACTGTTAAGTAAGTACTAACAACAATTGTTTTATTAGGTTTATCTTTATAATAATCTAGTTGTTCTTCTATACTCTTCATATTTTTAGATAGTTCTTTTTTCTGATTATTAGCTTTTTTACTATCTATGTCTTTTAGTGCGTCATACTCTTTATTATAAGATTCTAGCTCACTGGTAAGTTTTTCTTTTACATCTTTTACGTTTATCTTGCCTAAGTACAATTTAACATGATTATCCTTACTAAATTCATCATAAAAAGTATTGAAAAACTCATCGTTGTGTGAATAAAAGTTTTGTCTTTTCTCGGTCATTTTCATCAATCTAGTAAATTCTTTTACGTCTTCTTTATTACCAATTTCAACCCATACGCCACTCTTCTCAGCCTTCTTAATTCTTTGAATAGTGGTCTGTGAATACCTACTTTCTATTTGTTCTATATCATCTTTTAAAGATATTCTAAAGGTGTATCTAGGTTGCATGGTTTCAAAATATCTAGTTAGTTTTTTATGTTTAAAGCCAATACTGTTTAAGTAATTAACTAATTTATAATTATCTTCACCTTCTATTTTGTTAGCATTTTCATCAATGGTTTGATATTTAATATCCGGATCAATTCTAAAGAATATGGCTTTTTCTTTTTTTAAATAGTCTCTTATTTTATAGGTAAATTCTTTTACTAATTTAAAATCTGTATAATCTATAGTATATCCTCTTGGAATGTAATAGTAAGAATATCCAAGTGGTAATTGTTTTTTTAGCATTAAGGCGGTCGCTACCAAGTTATCATGATCTTTTAAACCCACGTATACTGGGGTAAGACCTCTTTCTTTTGATACCATTCCCCATTCATAAGATTGTAAGAAATGAGTATCTTTTCTTTTTTCTGTAAATTTTCTATATTCTTGTTCGTTAATTAAAAAAAATTCCATAGTATTACTTCCTATCCATCATTATATAAATATTATATCATATTTAAAATAATTGTGTAAATTATATGGGATGCTAAATATAAATTATTTTAAATATAATGATTTTATGTTATACTATTGTCATAATGATTAGGAGGTAAAGATGAAAAAAGACTTGGTAAAGAATACGTTTATCATATCGTTAGGTAAGTTTAGTACCCAGATATTATCTTACTTATTACTTCCTTTATATACTTCTATTTTAACAACTAGTCAGTATGGTGTGTATGACTTTTTAGTTACTGCAGCCATATTCTTGGTTCCTTTTATTACTTTGTTAATAGAAGAGTCAATGTTTAGATTTCTAATAGATGCTGATAGTCAAAAAGAGAAAGAAAACATAATAACTAATACCATTATATACACTATTGTTAGTGCGGCTATATGGTGTTCTTTAATAGGACTTATATTGTATTTAGTTAAGTATGAGTATGCTTTAGTATTTGTGTTATACGTAATATCTTGTATGTTTATTACCCTTATGAATTCGTTAGCTAGAGGAATGAGCAAGATAAAGTTATATTCTTTATCTAACTTTATCTTAAGTATCATAACCTTAGGATTAAACATATTATTTATTGCATATTTTAGGTTTGGGGTTAACGGATTGTTATATTCAACAATAATAGCTAACTTCACTGCATCTTTATTCTTGGTATTCATATTAAAAATATGGCGCTACGTATCATTCAAATCAATTGATAAAAAGCAGTTAAAAAAGATGATAAAATACTCAATTCCGTTGGTTCCTAACAGTGTTGGTTGGACAATAATAAACGTATCTGACAGAATATTAGTTACCCTATTCTTAGGCCCTAGTGCTAATGGTATCTACTCTATTGCTAATAAGATACCTAATTCAATACACTCGGTAGCGGGTTTCTTCTTTACGGCGTTTAAGGAAAACGCCTCTAAAGCAATTAAGAAAGAAGAATATGAAAAGTATTATAATAGTATTCACGTAAACGTTCATAACATCTTTTATTCTATATGTATCTTGTTATTGACTAGTATGTTTATAATATTCCCAATCCTTATTAATAGTTCTTATAACGCAGCTTATAAATACATTCCAATACTTATAATATCTTTATATTATGGTAACATGGCTGGTTTTTATGGAAGCTTATTTGTAGCGTTTAAGGAAACTAAAATAGTTGGTACTTCAACTCTTATAGGAGCAATAATAAACATTGTTATAAACATTATTTTTATAAAGACTATTGGTCTTTATGCAGCGGTTATATCTACGTTGGTATCAAACGTTATAGTTAATTATTATCGTAAGCATAAGATTAAAGAGTATGTTAAGTTAGATGGTATTAAGGGCTTTTATTTGGATGCCATATTCATGATTATTGCCTGCGTTATCTTCTATATTGGAAATACTTATGTAAGTATTATAACGTTAGTTTTAGCAGTAACTTATGCGGCATATTTAAACAAGGATATAATAGAAAGCTTTATAAGAGAGTTTAAGAACAAGAAGAAAAAATTAATAAAATAAAAAAGCATTTTAATAAATGCTTTTTTTATTCGTTTAACCAATCATATTCATATATTTCTTCTTGTCGTTCATCTTCATCTTTCTTGTTATGATTTGTTATGTCAGAAGACTTTTTGATACCTTTTTTATTCCATTCATAAAGTATCTTATCAACGTATCTTAGGTTGTTAGCGCCATTAAATACCGTCTCTTTTAAGGCCGCTACTATAAGATCTTCACTTATCTTTGATTCTAACCATCCATTTATTATTTCATACTCCATAGGAGATAATGTTCTTCCAAACTCTCTTTCAAAAGTATCATATAAGTTTTTATTATCTTTTTGTTTTTCTTCTTCGTTTAAAAACTTAGAAAAGATAACATCATAGAAAGAACTTATGTCTATTCTTTCTTCTAACACACCAGCATCATTCTTCTCTGTAATAATTGATAACGCTTTTATATCTTTTAGTTTTGATAATGATTCCATTAATTCTTTATCCGTTAATGATATGTCTTTAACTATTTTGTGATAATCAAAAATATCTTTGTTTTTTTGGTTTATTAAGTATATTAATAATATTAAAGAGTTCATATCAAGATTGAATTCTTTAGCATATGATAATATGTATTTAGGAACGGTATAATGGTTATCATTATTTATTTGTTCCATAAAACTCTTTTTTAACATACTTATCACCTCTATATATAGATTATAGCATAATATCTTTATAAGTATCAATTATGTATTTTGTTAATATTTCTTTATTATTATCTAACTTTCTATCTATTATTTTCTCTTCTAAGTCATTTATTATCATTTTTACGTTAAACTTATCTTTAATATTTAAAATATCTATTATATCCTTACCATTTAGACATATATCTGATGATTTCTTAATTGGTAAGTTATCATATCTATCATAGATGTTTACTTCTTTTATATTAAGTATTTGTGCCGCTATATAGCAAACATAATTACCATTATGGTATAATTCCATATCATTTATCTTCTTGTCTCTTAAAACCCTTGAAATAGCCTTTAAATAGTCTATTTCGTTGCTAGTAAACTGATATTTATCAGAAGCTTCTACTTGAGCCCACATACCTAACGGATCACTAGTCTTAACTATTTCCTTATCTAAATTAATATCTAAATATTTATCCAGTCCAAACCTTCTTAACAAGATAATACCATTTATGGCATTAACAGAAGAAAATATACGATTTAATTCTTGCTTCTTTCGATAATAAGATAATTGTTCTACAAGATGAGCGTTATTAGCTATTGCTACCTCTAAATGTCCATCTAACTTAAAGTCTAATTCCGTTGCAAAACGTACTGCTCTTAATATTCTAAGAGCATCTTCTTTAAATCTTTTATCAGCGTCACCAACGGTCTTTATTATCCTGTTTTCAATATCTTTCTTACTATCTAACAAATCAATAACGTTACCCCTGTCATCCATGCATAAAGTATTCATGGTAAAGTCACGTCTTTTTAAATCTATTATTAATTTATCAGTATACATTATCTTAGATGGGTTCCTACCATCTTTATATTCTATGTCCATTCTGTAAGTAGTTATCTCAAAATTAACCTTCTTATAGTTAACATGAACAGAGCCATAATTTGAAATAGATACGTTAGTTTCACTAAAGATACTTTGTATTTCTTTAGGAGTTGCGTTGGTGCATATATCAACATCAACACTTTGTTTACCTAAAACATAGTCTCTTACAAAGCCTCCTACAACGTAAGCTTCATATCCATTATCTTTAAACATTTTTAATAATTCTAAAGCTTTTTCTCGCAAGTTAATCACCTATTTCATTATATCATTTTTAAAAATAAAAAAACCATTTTCATGGTCTTTTTATTATTTGTTTACAGCTTCTTTTAATTTAGAACCAGCTTTGAATGTAACTGCAGTTCTTGCAGCAATCTTAACTGTTTCTCCAGTTCTTGGATTACGTCCTTCTCTTGCTGCTCTCTTAGAAGTAGCGAAAGTACCAAATCCTACTAGTGCAACTTTGTCACCTTTCTTTAGTGCTTCTGCAACACTCTCTGTAGTAGCTTCTAGAGCTCTAGCAGCATCTGCCTTTGTTAATCCTGCTTTTGCAGCGATCATTTCAACTAATTGTTGTTTTGACATAATAAACCTCCATATTTATGTTCTGCAAGCTATCTTGCTTACAATATAAGCGTACCATTTTTAAAAAAATAATGCAAGTATTTAATAATAAAAATATCAATTTTTTGTTAGTTTTTAAGGGTTTTAACGCTTTTTTGAACAAGTTTTATTAAAATTCTGGTATTTTCATCATTTTTACTACAAGTAACTAAGTATAATTTCTTACTATCAGGTTCTTTATTTAATATATAAACATCATATTTTGATATAGTTTTAACCTCATATACCTCGTATAAATATCTGTAATAACCATTATATATAAATACCTCATCTAATACTTTTAGCTCTTCTAAACGTCTAAAATAAGTAAATAAACCATTACCAGAGTGTCCAAATATTACTATCTTATCATTAGTATTAAATGAATCATAATATACTAAATCATGATTAAGATTAGAAAAATTGTCTCTAGCTTTTATTACCCTTTGTTTTAGGTTAATCTTTGGTACTTCTATTACAACATCTACATAATAAGATACGTTATTCTCCCGCTTTATATTTGATGTAATATCAATAATGGTATCATTTTCTATATTTATAAACATAAATCCCGTTATAAGCATGATAGCAATACTAAATATTAATCTTTTTATACACATAATAAATAAACCCCATACTGATAAAGATTAATAAATAGTTGCTACTCTTACCTGTTTGTGGTAATTCTTTTAATATTGGCTTATTAACCAATACGTAATTTAGTTCTTCTTTATCTTCATCTATGTCTACATAAAAATCTTCTACTTTACTTACGTTTTCTGGTGATGATAGTTGCTTAATAACATACTTTCCATAAGGTAAAGTAAAAGATATTATTCCATCCTTATCAGTTTCTTGTTCATCTATCTTGTTATCATTTACATCATAAACACCAAACAAGATATTACTTTCTGGTACACACATTCCTTTATCAGGATTATCATACATCTTATTAATAATAATAGTACCTTTTATTATTTCCTCATATGATTTAATACTATTTACTCTCATATTAGTACCTATAAATGCTTTATAAACATTATTATCTATTAAATACCCATTACTAGGCTTTGTCTCTTTAACGGTATAATTACCCTTAATAAGATTATCAAAACTAAGTTCTCCATCAACATCAGTTAACTGCACATCAATTACATTGTCATTACTATCATATAAAGTATATTCGGCGTTAGAAAGATTCGCATATAAAGAACTTAACTCTTTACTATTAGTATCCTTATCATACTTTGATACCGTTATCTTTCCATAAAAACTATCAACATTATAATCTTTATACACATCATAAGCATACTTAAAGGATGCTACTGTTTGGTAGCTAGCAACATAATAAAAAGTTGGTAAATATCCATTACTCTTTCTTCTTAAAGTAAAATTATTATCATCCGTAACATTTATTACTATGTTATTGCCATTTATTGTTATGTTATTATTACCAATTACTTCATAACCAGATAATACATTATTATTATCATTTAGTATTACTTCATCCCCTACCATGTACTTATCTTTAAAATTAAATGATGGTGTTACTTCATAATTCTTAACCATGTTCATTATTTCTTCTTTGTATAAATCAAGATTATATATGTTTCCATACTTACCATCAGTAAACCATACGTTATCCAATCCCACTAATTTCCATATTAATTCTTGAGTAGCCATGTAATAAAGTTTATTTTGATGTCCTTCATACTCATAACCATAATATCCTATTAAACTAACTAATTTAGTATTAATATTAGGTACAGGTGTGTCTAATACATTATTAGTAGAATTATAAATAGTACCCTTTTCTATCTTTATACCAGGTTGTATGCAGTATGCTATATCACCATTAGCGGTAACTAAATCAGCATGAGTAATAGTTTCTTTATCACCTACTATTTGGTGAGCATACACGTTAGTATTATCAATCCAGTCTATGTAAGTATCTTGATATGCTCCTAATACTTTTATTGGTAATAATAATATTGTAAATAATAATATAAATAATATTTTCTTCATTATTTCTCTCCTTTGCATAATAAGATAACAAGAAAAATAATAATATTAAAATTAATATAAATACATTATTGAGTATATATAATTAACAAAATATAAATATATATAGAATATAATTATCATTTATAATATAAAAAATCACAGAAAATTAATTTCTGTGATTAGTTCGACAAATTATTTTCTTCTGCTGATGTCATTTCCTTCATCACTTTATATGAATCTCCTAAAATATAATTGTTATAGTATGAAGAATTTTTTTGAATTTCTGTATTTAAATAATCAAACCCCAATTCTTCTGCTAGAGTTTTTTTACTAGAAAATAGATTTGTTCCTAATCCTAACCTATCACCATCTATGGTTGCCCCTAAAGCCGCTATCGTTGTTGGGAACATATCCAAAGTAGTAAATATTCTGTTTTTACTATTTGTTTCTGTTGCTCTAGAATTAATAAATGCATTATAAACATTTCTAGTATAATTATCATCAATAATTTCATTATAAAAATCATTTTGCATAGTTAAATGATCACCGGAAATTATAATTGTTGTATCCTCATAAAACTCCTGCTCTTGAATCCATTCAACAAACGCATTAACCATTTTAGAAGAGCAACTAAATACATTGGCATATTTATTGTCAAATGGAGTATCACAAGTTGAATCTAAATATCCATCAGTAAAATGTGTATCTGCCGTTAGAATAGTAAAATTAAAAGGTTCATTATTATTTGCCACTTCTATTAGTTGCTTTTTTGCAAATTCAAATAATTTACTATCTTCATAACCCCACCAAACATGATAATCTTTGTCTATCCAATTGGACTCTTTTGCATAAACATAATCATAAATTGTATAATTACCATGATAAGTGAAATAATCACGTCTTCCACCAAAAGTTGCATCTGACCCAAGCATCAAATAATTCTTATATCCATTTTCCTCCAATATATCTCCTAAATTATAAACACCTGGTAAAGATTCACCCATATTGTAATATTCATTAGCATCAATGTTAACTTTTAAAGAAACTGCTGCCGTTTGAGCCATCATAGCAGCCATAGTCCAAGTTGTTCCAGAAAGTTGAAATGCGCCACCAAGATTATTAGAATTACTAAAATTAATATTTTCTAATGCCATTTCTTCTAATTCTGGAATATATGATATTGGGACTCCACCACCATTAGAAGCAGAAGCATTAGTCATTTCTAGCGATTCTACATAAATATATATTAAATTTTGTTTTTGATTAGGAAAATTAATGCTTACAGTTTCTGGCTTAACATAACTTTTTTCAAACAAATTAGAATATGAAGTTTTATTTTTAATATAATCATTAATTTTTAAACATTTACACGAAAATGAAATTGAAAATATAAATAATAATATTACAAAAATTACCCTTTTCTTTTTTGTTATCCTTAACAAATTGAAAACATATTCCTTATTTTTAAATTTTATTTTTAATAAAAAATCTGTTTTTATTTTATCAAAAATAATTAGAAAACTAATTATAACAAATAAACATAATGCAACATATTTTAGTACATATAAAGCACCGTTAATTAAAACTGAAGTGCTTGTACCATCACTATTTTTTATACTATATATTAATTGTTCCAACGAAACATCATAAAATTCTCTAGATATATAAATAGACAAAAATATAATTACTATTAATAATACTACAAAAATGCATCCTACAATTTTATTTATTTGTCTTATTAAAGATTTTTCTTTTGGTTTTTGATTTAAATTTATTTTTTTGTAATCCATGTTTCACCTCTATTGATATATCAAAATATTTATTAATATAACTTATTAAAAATGCCAATATTAAATTTATTACGATTGATAAAAAAGTATACTTAAGTGCAAAAGTCATATGTTCTGATATGTATAATATTAAATTATAATCAAACTTATTAATCAGAGCTATTGACAGCATTAAGAGTAAGTTTGAAAAAAACACAAGAAGCAAATAATTAGTAACCTGCTTTTTTACACTTTCTTTTCCATTTAATTTTTCAATAACAATCATTCCTATTAAACTAGGCAACAACATACAAAATAAATAATTCATATTGCCCTCCATTGCTTATATCGTAACATATTTTAAAATAATATTCAAATTACTAATTAAAAAAACAGAAACATTTTTCTGCTTTTAATTTTATTATTTTCTTTTCTTAATAACTTTTGCAGGTACACCACCTACAATGGAATATGGTGGCACATCATGTGTAACAACTGCTCCTGCACCAATAATACTACCATTACCTATATTAACACCATCAAGTATTATGCAACCATGTCCAAACCAAACGTCATTACCAATAATTATGCCTTTACTTGTTGAAGCTTGTAAATTCATTGGAATATCAGTACGGTCAATACCATGATTAGATGCTATAAAAGTACAATTAGATCCCATCATTATATTGTCTCCAAATTTTACATTGCCAATAAAATATGCATTATCCCCAATTCCAGACTTATTTCCTAATGTTATATGAGAAGAAAAAGATATTTTTCTTCCTATATCTACATTCTTTCCACATTTATCAAATAATAAATGAACAGCGCATCTTCTAAGAAAATTAGTAATTGGCCATTTATAATCAAATTGATAATGTGGGCCAAGAGCCGTTATCAAATACAATAAATATCCAATTACTTTTTTAAGTTTTTTCATTTGGGTTCCTCCATACTTTTTATTATTTATTAAATTTAGCTATAATATTATTTTTTTCCTTATAACATTTAAAATCTTAAAATTTGAAAACTGATTTACAAAAACAAAACATTAATTACTTTTTTTATATTTTTTAATTAGATGTTTTGCAATTATAAAGCAAGGAATATAAAACAAAACAGCCAAAAATTTCATTTTTGTTTCTTTCAATATTTTCTTATTTGAAATGATTGAAAATATATTAAACAATATACAATTTTTAATTCTTATTTTTAAATTAAATCTTTTATCCATAAATATTAAATTATTAGCTCTTGCTCCAAGGGGATTATTTACAACTTGCTTAATCCAACTTTTTGATAAGCCATCTTCTAAATATTCGCATATATATATTGGTTCATTTATATAAACAGTATCATAATTAAAAGCAATTTTATTCCATACAACAGCTTCACTTAAAAATCTTTCTTCTCCAAATACTGGAAATGGGTATTTTTTTAATATTTCTGTTTTGTATACTTCACACATATCTCCAAGTAAATCTTTATTATATCTAAAATCAATATTGTTACTAATTATTTCAGAACCAGAATAAGTCTTACCTGTTGTTTTTCCATTATTAAATATTCTTAAAAAAGAAAGTGCACAAATACTATCATTTTTCTTGTATTTATTCCAATATTTTTTTATTTTTTCTAAAGCATCTGATGTTAAATAATCATCACTATCTAATATTAATATGTAATCACCTTTTGCTTTTTCAACTCCATAATTTACAGCGGTGTGTTTACCCCCGTTTTTCTTGTAATAATATTTTATTTTTATTTTAGATTCTTTAATAAAACCATCAACAATCTTTTTTGTATCATCACTCGAGCCGTCATCAATAATTAGCCATTCAAAATCTTTGTTTTTTTGTTTTAATAAGCTTCTATATACTTTATCTATGATATATCCTCTATTATAAGCTGGCGTTAAAATTGTTAACATATAACCTCCTATTTATATACATTATGGATTTTTTTAATATACAAATCCATATTGACAGATTCTTTAATTATATCCTGGCAAATCTCTTTATATGTATTATCACCGGCCATTATTTTTTCAATTGCAAAACAATATGCATCTTGGTCAAGGCATACAAATTTTTTATTATCCTTAAATAAAGATTTTAAGCCTCCTACACCACTATTTAAAACAGGAACATTTAAAATCATACATTCTATTACAGACATTGGAAGTCCTTCACTTTTTGATGGCAATAAAGCAATCTTAGAATTTTTTATATATGGATATGGGTTTTCTTTAAAGCCTAGCATATCAATATTTTTTTCTAAATGATAACTGTTTATTAATTTTTTGCATTCGCATTCTAAATCACCAGTTCCTATAATACAAACTCTAATATTTGGAAATTTTGAAATGATTTGATTTGTAATACTTATTACCATTATAGGATTTTTAACATCACATAATCTACCAACATAAATTAAATCATACTTGTCAGTTTTATATGACTTGCTTTTTTCTTCAACTAACTTTTTATCTACAACATTCTTGATTACAAACATTTTATTTTTTACATTATCATCAAATATACAATCTTTTTTCATTTCATCAGAAACAGTTATTATTTTGTAAAATTTATTTGATACTAACATAAATGCAATTGTATAAATATTAATTGTCTTTAGGAAGGATGGGTTGCAATGAATGTGAGAAATTATTTTTCCTTTAAAACCACTAAGAGCTACTAAAAAACTAGCTTTAAAATCATGTCCTTGTAAAATACCTATATTATATTTTTTACATATATAATTAATATAAAATGGAGTTTTCTTCAATAATGGTATATATTTTATATTTTTTTCTTTTAATGTTTTTTCAATTGGC
>CAZBUA010000002.1:0-1626 GCA_964494975.1 uncultured Muribaculaceae bacterium | reverse complement strand
TTTTGGGCAGCAATAATACATATCATATTCTTTATCGTTATTTATAATAGTACATACTACATTTTCTGCGCCCGAAAAACTATTACTTGTAAGAACATGTAGTACTCGTTTTTCATTAGTTTTTATATTGTTTTGTTTCTTTTTAAATAATAAAGCAACAACATAAATTATAATCTGAATGGTATACGCTAATATTAGTGTTGCGTTTATTCCGTTTAAATAATATTTTTCTAAGAATAATGGAGTTACTATACATGCTGTTACTAATGCTAATAAAGCTCCAAGTATTAATACCTTGTTATTTCTTATTACAACAAGTAACATTCCTAAAAACCATATTATAGCAGTTAAAGTTGATATAATTATTACTCCAGAAAATAAGTGTGTATATGCTAATATCTTCTTTCCAAATAGTAAGTTTAATGCCCAATCTGCTAGAAAGTGAGAACCTACTAAAGCAACAATACATAATATTAAAATAATTGCTATTATTTTAAACATTTCTTTGTTAAATTTTTTATAATCTTTTTTATCATAATAATTTGCAAACAAAGAAATTAAAGGTGTAAATATAAATGATGCTGCAACTTGTATAATTAATGCTGGTGTTGCAACTGAAGCGTAATAACCGATTGTTGTTGCTCCGTATAAACCTTCTGCAAACACCTTAGGATACATAGCAACATAACTAAATATAAGTCCATACAATACTAATGGTACACACTGGATAAGAAGTTGAACTAAATATATTTTCTTAAAATTACCATAATCTTTAATGTTTTGTTTATACTTTCTTATATCATAGAATGCTATAAATATATATACTCCAACTGACATTAACAGTAAAGCAACTAACAAGTTATTTGTAAAATATAATCCAAGTGAAAATAAAACTATTGATATGATTCCTCTGCATATGTATGACATACCGATAATATCAAATCTCCACTTTTTTTGTAAAGATCCGTGTAATACATCAACTATTGCCTCACTTATTTTAAAAATCATATAAGCGTTTATACATAAAAATTGAGTAGTTGAAAAGCCCTTTATTAAACTATATATTAAAGTAACAAATACTGCTATTATAGAAGTAAATACTCTGGTTGTTAAATAAGTTTTTTCACTATATTTATTTTTCAAATCTGATGACTGATAATTTCTCATATTAAATGTAGCTATAACACAAAAAGTTGTTGAAACAGACATTGCGATAGACAAAATTCCAGCTGTCTTATAACCTGATACCCATACTACTATAAAAGTAATTAACCACTGGCAAAATAAATATATACCAGAACCAATGGAATTATATAATATGCTCTTCCCTACTTCTTTTTTACTAGTTTCCATTACTTCACATCCATATCTTTTAATATTTTCTTAGCAGTAACTTGCCATGAAAAGTTGTTTTTTATAGTATCATATAAGTTATTAGCAAGTTCTTGTCTTAACTTTGAATCATCAGTAAGCTTCTTCATAGCGTTATATAAATCTTTTTCTGTTTCTTTTACAATAATACCATTGGCATTATTAATTACTTCTTTAATGCCACCTTGGTCAGTCCCTATTACAGCACATTTCATCATTCCGGCTTCTAAAATTGCCGTAGGTAATCCTTCTGGC
>CAZBUA010000001.1:35559-35839 GCA_964494975.1 uncultured Muribaculaceae bacterium | reverse complement strand
AGGAGATAATATGAAAAAAGTTTTATTGAGTTGTTTGCTACTAATAACCGTTTTGTGTTTAGTGGGTTGTGGTAGCAAAAAGGAAGTTGCAAAAGATAATAATGAAGAAAAAAAGACTACGATGGCACAGCCAGTGGTTGAAAATGAGTATGAAGTAAAAGTTAAAAATTTAAGGTTCTTCATACCTAATACTTTAAAGGTTAATCAGTATAATGGTTATAACATGACATATAATTATTATTTAGATAGTTATAATGTTGATGATTGCGACTTAAGAGTT
>CAZBUA010000001.1:29670-35549 GCA_964494975.1 uncultured Muribaculaceae bacterium | reverse complement strand
GCTATGATGATTCTATTGATAAATTTATGAAAGAATACGTAAAAGTACAAGATGGTAATTATACTAGTGAGAAGATTAATAACGCAACCTGGTATTTAGGAAGCAGTAGTTCTAACATAACAACGTATACAACAATTGAAGGAGATTATTTTTATAACGTTAGTTTTCTACTTAATACTGGTGGTGAATCATGTGGTAGGGTTAATGATATGATTAAGAAAACCCTATATATTATGGAAGATTAGCATTAAAAAAGAATGATTTAAATTTAAATCATTCTTTTTGTTTACCTTTTATTTCTATAATTGATTCTTTAAACACTTTGTTGGTATCTATATTTAATAAATCACACACGGTACTTGCTATGTTAGCTAAACCAAAGTCTCCTTCTTTTATTGATATATTTGATAAGTTATTTCCATATATAATAAAAGGTACAGGGTTTAATGTGTGTGATGTCTTTGGTGCCTTGTTTGGATACTTACTTTCAGGTTTTTGATACATCTCTTCACAATTACCATGATCTGCTATGATAACCATTATGTCATCGTTATCCTTTATTACCTTCATAAGTCTACCTATGTTATCATCTACCGCTTCCATGGCTTTTATGGTAGCTTCATATTTACCAGTATGACCAACCATGTCACCATTTGGATAATTACATCTTAAAAATTTGTATTTATTACTTTTAATTGCATCTATTAGCTTATCAGTTATTTCATATGATTTCATTGCTGGCTTTTGATCAAAAGAAATGATATCACTATCTACTTCATCCCAGGTTTCTAAACTATTACTAAATTTCTCACTTCTATTACCATTCCAAAAATAAGTAACATGACCATATTTTTGAGTTTCACTAATAGCATATTCATTAATATTGTTCTTTATTAAATGTTCTGTTAAAGTATTTGTTATCTTTGGAGGCTCTGTTAAATAATTCTTTGGTATTTTTAAATCAGAATCATATTGTAATAAGCCCGCAAAGAACACTTTAGGCCTTCTTACGAGGTCAAACTTATCAAATCCATCTTCCTCAAAGGCTCTACATATTTCAAGTGCTCTATCCCCTCTAAAATTAAAGAATATTACACTGTCACCATCATTTATAGTACCTACTGACATACCATTTCTTTCAATAACAAAAGGTTCTAAATCTTGATCTATTTCCTTTGTTTCTAACCTTATTGTTTCAATAGCTTCTCTAGCAGAATTAAACTTCCTACCCAATCCTAAAACATGTGTATCCCAACCTAATTTAACCATTGGCCAATTTGATTCATACCTATCCATGGTAATCTTCATTCTTCCACCACCACTAGCGATAGCATAATCATATCCCTTATTATTTATTTCTTTAAGTTTTTCTTCTAGTATATCTACATATTTTAAAGCACTGGTCTCCTCTACATCACGTCCATCTAACAATATGTGAATACGTACTTTTTTTACTCCATCTAAACATGCTTTATCAAGCATTATGAGCAAATGATTAATATTTGAATGAACGTTACCATCTGATAATAACCCAATAAAATGAAGCGTATTTTCTTTTGCATTACTAATTAATTTTTTCCAAGTATCACTATTAAACATAACTCCATTATTAATAGATTCGTTTACTAGTTTTGCTCCTTGAGAATATATTTGACCACATCCCAAAGCATTATGTCCTACTTCACTATTACCCATATCACCATTGCTAGGTAATCCAACGTAAGTACCATGAGCTTTTAAAGTAGTCATTGGATAATTATTCATTAAGTAATCCAAATTAGGAGTATTTGCATTTTTAAAAGCATTACCATAAGTATCGCTAGTAATACCCACACCATCCATAACTACTAATAATACGTTTTTCATTTTATCATCTCCATATAAATTATAACACAACAAAATTAAAAATAGTTTATATATATTTCTTTTTGACATTATTCATATAATGTATTAAAATATATCATACTTTAATGAAAGGAAGTAGTTATAATTATGAATGATAATAAAGTATTTATTAAAATGTTAAGTACAGATCAATTAAAACAACTAATAGTTGAATGTCTTATTGCTTGTGATATCAGTAATAATTGTAACTATTATCAAAAACATTTTAATAATTTAAGTGATATATCTATTAAATACAATAGTAAAGAAAACTGGAAAAGAAACGGTTGTGTATATATATCAACCATAATTGGAAAAACAGATACCATATCTCCTGCGTTTTTAATAAATGATTATTCAATAGAATTAATTGATGGTTCTTACATTGGACAATTTGATATTACTTTAAATAACTATTTAAGAAAAGTACTTAATAAAGAAATAACAATTAATAAGTATGTAGATGATAACATACAATGTAAAAAAAAGGCATAAGCCTTTTTTTATTCTACACTTTTTAATGACTCTATCATGTCTATTTTCTTTAATGAAAAATGAATAATAAAGTTAACAACAAAAGTAAATGATATCATTAATAATGAAGTTATTATAAAACTTAATGGTGTTATTTGACGTAAGAATCTAACCATTGATATCTCAACAGTATCTACTATTATGTTGGTTAAAAAGATACCTAATATTAGTCCTATACCAATACCTAAAATTGTTAATATAACAGTTTCTTTTGTTATATAATTATCAACTTCTTTATCAGTAAATCCCAACACCTTAAGAGTTGCTATCTCTCTTTTTCTTTCACTAATATTAATATATGATAAATTATATAATACTACAAATGATAAAGCTCCTGATAATATAATTAATATTAAAACCACACTGTTTAATGACTTAAGCATGTTATTTACACTATCAATTGTAGCGTTAATTGAAGACACACTCATAATATTTTCATCCTTTAATAAATGTTTTATTAAAGTATCTTCATTTTTAACATCATCTATTTTTAGGTATACTATGTTTGTTTCATAAACATCTATATTATTCTCATAAGTATCCTTATTCATAAATACAAAATTACCTACATAGTTTTCACAAATACCATTAATAACAAAACTATATTCTTTATTATCAGAACTGGTTATTGTTATCATATCTCCTACTTTCTTATTAGCTAACTGTGCTAGCTTATCAGATATAATAACGCTGTTATCTTCTAACGTTAATTTTTTAGATGTCTTTAGATCATATAAGTTAAGAATACCATTCATATTATTAGAATCATATGGAACAAAGATGTTTATATCAATGTTGTTGCTACTCATTGATACTATCATCTTACTATCTAACCTACTTACTATGTGTTTATTACTAAAAGTATTATCCAAATCTTCTTTACTTAGACTGTTAGTTAAATATACCATCTCATCATAATCATAAACATGATTATATTGCTTATTTGGGATTTCAACTATAGAATCACGAATACCAAATCCCGCTAACATTAACGCGGTGCATCCTAAAATACCACCCACGGTCATAATGACCCTCTTTTTATATCTAAATATGTTTCTAGCGGTTATTTTATTAGAAAAATTAATATGTTTCCAAATAAACGGAATTCTCTCTAATAATACTCTCTTTCCTTTAGCAGGTGCTTTTGGTCTCATTAATTCTGAGGGTCTTTCTTTAACAACCTTACTAATGGTAACTAGGGTTGTACCACAAATACAAATTACCGCTATCGAAATACCTAATATTATGTTATTTAGATTGTAATCATATACAAAGTCTGGTATTACAAAGAGTATGTGATATATATTAAATATTATTTTAGGGAGTAGGAAAAATCCTAATGTAGAACCTATTAAACCCCCTAGAATAGTAGCACTTGCTGAGTATAATAAATATTTTTTTCTTATGGCCTTATTATTAAATCCTAATGATTTTAAAGTACCAATTAACATTCTGTCATCTTCTACCATTCTAGACATTGATATTAGACTTATTAGTATTGCTACTACAAAGAATATTGTTGGAAATACTTTAGCTAAATTAGTTACACTCTCTCCATCATCTACAAAGCTAGAATACCCACTATCATCTAGTCTATCATAATCATACCAAGTAGCATTAGGAATACTGCTTAAATTATCCTTAGCATTTGATATCTCAGTGTTAAACATGTTTAAACTATCATAATATTCTGCTACTTTAGTAGTATATAAATTATAATTATTATTATATTCTCTCAAACCGCTAGCATAATCATCATAACCCAACTGATATTGTTTGAAAGCTAAGTTATAATAACTTAAACCATCACTATATTCCTTGCTAGTTATAGCTAATTTAATAGCATCTTCTATTATAGATAAGTAAGTTGCAGAATCACTTTTATACTGATTTAAAGCACTTATCAAACCAGCATTCTCTGGTGTGTTAGGAATAGCATTTATTATAATATCAATATTGTTAGGGTCTGTTAAATAATTTTCTATATTGTTTATTAAATCAGGATCAGATAAACTATTTATTAAACTAACTATTTCATTATATCCAGTAGTCCCAGTTGGAATTTTATTAATTATTTTATTAATATTATCTTGATCTTTAACATAATTTTGTAAAGTTTCTATAGTGTTAGGAGAACCAATGACATTAATTAATTGTATTACATCCCCATAATTTGGTATTGTGTTAGGTATCACGTTTATTAAATCATCTTCGTTATTAGCAGGATCTGAAATAAAGTTTTTTAATTTATCTTCTAATCCTAAAGCATAAATTGTATCAACGGCATTTACCATTTCATCATGATAAGTTCCCGCTGGAATAGCGTTTATTATTGTATCTTTAGGAATACTAGTATTATATATTTGGTTAATTCCGTTTACTATATCATCTAAAGATAAATTATAACTAGATAAAGTGTTGTTTAACGCTTCATAATCTCTATCTATTTGTAACTTGGTATTATCTAAAGTGAGTTTATTATTATCTAATAATTCTTTTGAAGTATCTAAAACGTTCTTAGTAGACAATAATGTTCCCTTTGCATTAGATAATGTGTTACCTGCATTATCTAACTCTTTTTTAGACGTGTTTAAAACATCTAACCCCTCATTTTCTTTTTCAGTTAGTTCTTTATTAGCGGCATTATAAATTTCTTCATACCTAGCTTTTTGTCTAGTACTTTTTATTGTATTTATCTGTTTCAAAGCATTATCTATTAAATTATTATAATTATTACTATTAGTAGTCTCCTTTTTTGCACCCTTAACGGTTATATAAAGCTCAGTATAATAATTTATATTAAAGTTGCTATCCAATACATATGTATAGTAACTTATCTTACCATTACCTAAGTTAGTGCTACCACGACTAGCATTGCCAGTAGTACTACTAATATAAAGAGGACTCTTTACGGTACCTACTATCGTTAAACTTGTTTCTTTAAATGAATCATTATCCAAAAGTTCAATAGTATCACCTATTTTAAGCTTTTCTATTTCTAGTAAGTGTTCTTCAACCACTATTTCTTTATTATTATTAGGTTTCCTACCTTTAATAATTTTTATTTTATTTACATCATTAGTAATTCCCATTACTTTAATAACTGATTCCTGAGTTTTTGTTTGAATTAAAACATCTTTAGAATAAGAATTGTATACGTTTGATATGCTATCTAATTGTTTTAATGAAGAAACATCATCACCAGTTAAACCTAAAGTAGAAACTAATTTAATATCATATAAGTTATTATCATCATAATATTTATCCACTGACTTTAACATGTCTGGTGATGACATCTTTAATCCGACAAAGACTCCAACTCCTAACATGCTCATTACAAGTAATGATAAGAATCTTTTAAATGAGTGCTTTATTTCCCTCGCACTGGTTGTTATAATCCTATCCTTAGCCATATTACCACTCTATCTCATCTATTGATTTTGGATTCTTATTTATGATAA
>CAZBUA010000001.1:18785-29660 GCA_964494975.1 uncultured Muribaculaceae bacterium | reverse complement strand
TCTACCCCACCGTTCTTAAACTTAATAACCTTATCAGCCATTGGTGCAATAGCAGCATTATGAGTAATTATAATTACTGTCATCTTTTCATTATGACAAGTTTGTTCTAATAATTTTAATATTTGCTTACCAGTCTTATAATCTAAGGCTCCTGTAGGCTCATCACACAGCAACAACTTTGGATTTTTAGCAACCGCTCTAGCGATTGCAACACGTTGTTGTTCTCCACCTGATAACTGTGATGGAAAGTTATTCATTCTATCTTTTAAACTGACTTTTCTTAAAATCGTACTAGGCGTTAGATGGTTCTTACATAACTGAACTGCTAATTCAACATTTTCTAAAGCTGTTAAGTTTTGTACTAAATTATAAAATTGAAACACAAACCCGATATCATTTCTACGATACATTATTAAATCTTTATTAGTATAGTTAGTTATTTCTTTATCATCTACCATTACGCTTCCTGAAGTAGCTGAATCCATACCTCCTAAGATGTTTAAACAAGTAGTCTTCCCAGCACCAGAAGGCCCTAAAATAACTACTAATTCACCCTTGTTTATATCAAATGAAGTTTTATCAAGTGCTTTAATTTTTACTTCACCCATTTGGTATGTTTTATTTATGTTTTTAAACTCTATATATGCCATTTAAATCACCCTGGTTGTATATTATATACAAATTTGTAAATTTTGCAAGTTTATGAGGGCTATTCATAATACAATTTTAAAAATTTATGTACTATTCTTTGTGCTGTTTTAGAAGATTCTGCATCATATAAATTATATTGTTTTGCAGCATTAGTGCCAGAAAGGTTGGATACCACTTTTATACATGCAAAAGGAATGTCATTTACATAGCAAAAGTGACCTGTTGTAGCACATTCACAATCTACTCCTCCAACGTTATACTCCCTTCTAATACTATTAGTTAATGAGTTATTACACACAAACATATCACCGGTTGCAATTAAATTGTTTACGTAATTAATGCCACACATTTGTGAAGCCTTGTTTAAACACTCGGTAAGATCATTATTAGTATTATAAATACCCTTATCCATTAAAGGAATTAAGGCTTCCGAATAGCCTAACGGAGTGAAATCAACATCAAATTCTAAACAATTATTTGGTATTATGGCACTAAAAACAGTATTCGTATCACAAGTACTGCCAACCGTACCAACATTTATAATTACGTTTATTTTGTAATTATCAATTAAATATCTTAAAGATGATGCAATGTTTATCTTTCCATAACCAGTAGTAATAATAATAAATTCATGATTATTATATTTTGTTTTATATAACGACATTCCCTTTGAATCATATATTTTTTCATATTTTAAACCTTCTAACAAATCATTTACATAGCACCTTTCAGGTGCTGTTATAGCTAACATATATTACCTCCTATTTAATAATATTATTTGTTTTAACCTTTATTCTTACTGCATAATATAATTTAGGAGGATTTTATGGCTTATAAGATTGCAATTGATGCAAACGCTGGTGGTTCAGATTACGGAAGCACTGGTAACAATATAAATGAAAAAGATTATACATTATTAATTTCTAAGTATATAAATAACAGGCTTACTGCTTTAGGCATTGATAATTTTTTAGTAAGAGATAAAGATGAAACACTTACTACCAATGAAAGAGTAAATGAAATCAAGAATAAATATGGTACTGGTAATAATGTGATAGTAATATCAAACAGATTAAATAACACTGGTGAGGGTGCTGAAGTTATTTATGCACTTAGAAATAATAGTAAACTTGCTTCTTCTGTTGCTAACGGATTAGAGAACGTTGGTGTTACCGTTAATAAATATTATCAGTTAAGGGATAATGATAATACAGAATTAGATGAGGACTTGTTAATTAGAAATACTGCTAATAACCAAACAATAATAATAGATTATGGGTCCGTTAATAATGACGATGATGCGTATAAAATAAAAAATAATTATGAAGACATAGCTGAAGGGGTTATTAAGGCTATAGCGGATTATTCAAACGTTACATATTATCCAGTTGATGAGGATAATTATTATATTGTAAAGAAAGGTGATAGTCTTTGGGCTATTGCTAGTAAGTTTGGTACTACTGTGGATAAGTTGAAAAAGATGAATAATTTAACTAGTAACATATTAACCATCGGGCAATTAATTAAAATAAAGGATAACACCATAGAGGAAAATACTAATAAAATTAGTTATACAGTTAAAAAAGGAGATAGTTTATGGGCTATTGCTAATAAATATGACACCACGGTAGATCAAATAAAAAGTGCTAATAACTTAAATAGTAATAATTTATCTATTGGTCAAATATTAATAATTCCTAGTACAACTAACTATATTACATATATTGTTGTTAAAGGAGATAGTTTATGGGCTATTGCAAAAAAATATAATACTACTGTGGATAATATTAAAAAGCTAAATAACTTATCTAGTAATAATTTATCAATTGGTCAAAAGTTATTAATAACTGCATAAATATGTTATAATTACATTATGAGGTGATTATATGGCTAAATTTGAAGATCAAGTTAAAGATGCTAAAAGCAAACAATTACAGTTTAGAATAACTAGGGATTTAATCTTTTTAGTACTAGGGTTTACTTTTTTAATTATATCGGCTTTTATAGCATATATAGATAAAGAAAACATAGAAAACAAAAAGACTACTAAGGTAACAACCACAACGATTCAGAAGAAAGACTAAAGTTTTTCTTTTTTTATGCATATAATTATTTAGGTGATTATAATGATAGTTAAGTATACAGATAAAGAGTTAGACTTGTTAGCAAGACTTATGAGGGCGGAGGCTTTAGGAGAAGGAAACTTAGGCATGCTGATGGTGGGTAACGTTGGTATTAACAGAATTATTGGTAATTGTTTAGATTTTAAGAATATTAGAAGTATATATGATATGGTTTATCAATCTCCAGGAGGATTTTCCGGAACAAAAAGTTCACTGTTTCAAAGTTCGTCTACAACCGCTGAAAAGAATCTAGCTAAACGTATAATAAAGGGAGAATATTTTCATCCCGCTACTAATGCGTTATGGTTTTATGCTCCTGGTAGTGGTGTTGCTTGTAAAACAACATGGTATGATCAAGCAAACACTGGAAAGTATAAAAACCACTGCTTCTATGAACCAGCCGCTGGAGTTTGCCCAACAATACATTAAAAAGCTTATCCTGTGGATAAGTTTTTTTATGGAATTATTAATGTTTGACCTATTGATAAGATGTCAGAATTTAGATTGTTAACCATTCTTATATCATTAATACTAACGCCATATTTATTAGCTATAGACCACAAACTATCTCCCTTTTGTACTATGTATAAGTTAGATTTCAAACTGTTTTCTGGAATGTATAAAACTTGCCCTATGGTAATTATATCATTTGATAATCCGTTAGCTTGTTTTAGACTTATTACTGATATATTGTTTTTATTAGCTATTGAACTTAAAGTATCGCCTAGCTTAACTACGTATGTATTAAAATCATTACCAGTACTTTCTACATCTTCTGGCATTTGTAATAATTGACCTACTTTTATATCATTACTAGTTAAATTATTTAATTCTATTATAGCTTTTGGTGTAGTATTATACTTCATAGAAACAGAATAAAGGGTATCTCCTTTTTGGACTACATAAGTTGTTGGAATTAATGGTATATTAGTACCACCATTCCCGGTGTTTGGTATTTGTAATACCTGTCCAACGTAAATAGTGTTTGCAACAAGATCATTTAAGTTAACTAATTCGTCTACAGTAGTGTTATTAGCATTAGCTATAGCCCATAAGCTGTCTCCATTTTGTACTATGTAAGTTACGTTTGTTTGATCAGATGGAGCTACTCCTGGTATTACTAATTCTTGTCCTACATTAATAAGACTTGATGATAGGTTATTAGCCTTTTTAAGCTCTTCTACACCAACGTTAAACCTTTTAGCTATAGACCATAAACTATCCCCTTTTTGAACCACATAAGTACTGTTAACAGTATTAGTATCTGGTGCCACATAATTATATCCTTTATAATCAGCTACCGCCTTAACAACGGATTCAGCCCATTTCTCATAATCAGTTTGTATTTGCTGCTGATCATCCTTAGTAGAATCTAGAAAAGCGTATTCTACTAATACAGATTCTGCAGGATTAGTATCTCTAATTATATAATAATAATCTTTAGATTGATCAGATGGCAACTTTCTTTGGTAATATTTTCTTATGTTTTGACCATCTTTTTCTAAATTATCAAGAATCATCTTAGATAAAGTATCCTTATTACGTAAGGCATAGATAACTTCAGCACCATCACCACCTCCTGCATTTAAGTGATTTGATATAACTATATCATCACTACTAGATACGTTTGGTATTATTTTGGAAATACGATTAGTAGGTGTTAAAGTTTCATCAGTTTCTCTTGTAATATATACGGGTATACCAAGCTCTTTAAATCTATCATACATATACTTAGATATTTTTAATGTATAATCCTTTTCTACTATGTTCTTACTTGATGCCCCGGGATCACTACCTCCATGACCAGCATCTATAATAATCATACGATCACTCCTTCATGAGTATTGTATGAAATTAGCACATATGTGTTCTTAACACCTTAAATAGAATCTATATGTATAACTATTAAATATTTATATAAAAAAACAGCATTACATATATAAGTTTGTAATGTTGTCTCTTATAATTATTATAATTTAATTATATTTTTTCTTTTTATTTAAGAATAATACATATCCTGCAATAAACATAATGCTTAAACCAATCATGATAATTGAAGAAGCAATATTATCTACGGTTTTAGTACTAACAATTTGCTGCGTTTCTTTTACTTGTGAATTTGTAATTATAAAAGTTGTTGATGTATTAGTTCCATCATTAAATGCAACATTTAATATATGTGTACCGTTAGTTAGAGTACTTAAATAATCATTATTAAAAGTAATTATTGTACTTCCTGATCTTGATGTATATTTGCTTGCATCAACTAACTTTCCATCAATATATACTTTTCCATTAGTAGAAAATAGAGAGTAGTCTGCATTTAGTCTAACTGTTAGCTCTGTATTTTTATCAACTATATATGTCTGGTCTTCTGTATTATCCATATAAGGATGAACAATTTTTTCTGATGTTATCACTATATTATGATTATTAGTTATGTTATTTAAAACCAATTTATTTCCATCAATTAATGTTGAAATTTTCTCTACACCATCAAGTTTTACAGATTTTAATTTGTAACCATTAGTTACAGTTATTACAATTGTTGCATTATCGTTTTCTTCAACAGTAATCGTTCCTTCCGGATTTGTTTTAAAACCTGTTCCGGTATTAACATTTAATTTATAAGTAGTAACATTTTCTTTTACAACCCATTTAGCATATAACGTTGTTTTTCTGTTTGCATATGTTTCTGAACCAAAGAATGTTGAACTTAATTCACTCAAAGCATTAACTTTAGTAGTTAAATCTGAATTACTATACCATCCTGCAAAAGTATAACCTTTTCTTACAGGAACATAATTAGATAAAACAAATGCACTTAAATTATCAAACTCTATTTCATAGATTTTTGAACTTAAATCTTCTATCGTTCCTTCGTTAGCATCTAGTTTTACTGTTCCATAATAATGGTCAGCTCCATTGCTATACGTACTTGAAATAAATATTGGAGTAGCACCATTTAAAGTACTATTATATCTTAAATAGCTAACATCTAATCCGTTAGGATTGTATGCTGACATACTATTAACCTGCCAATTTTTAAATTTACATCCTTCTTTTACTGGTGATTTAAGTGGAATAACGGTAGTATCTCCTGTTCTTGGAAGATATATCTTAGTAGGATTGGTATCTTCCCCTTGTATAAACTCCCAACCCTCTACCATTGAATATGAAAAATCCAAATAATAATAAGGAAGTTGTTCAATTTGAAATCCTGTTGCTCTTTTTCTCCATTCTTCATTTGTAAGAGTAGTGGAATCTATTGCACCACAGCCATATCCTCCAATATATACTACAACTGGATAATCACCCTTTATTTTTATAGATTCATAAGTAATAGAATTACTTTCAGATGTATGAACAGCATCTGTATAATACTTACTTGTTTCTGTTGCATAATCTGGATGTGGAACAATACCTATAGTATACTGACTAGTTGAACTAGAAGGTGTTTCCCTTAATATTTTTAATGTATCTCCAGGATACAAAACTATACTACTAGGAGCATCTTTATCTGAAAGATCATATGTATAAGTTATTGGATCATAATATCCTTCTGGAGCCTCATATGTTATGGCACCAGCCTTGATTGCTCCAACAAACAAAAACAATACTGATAATAATAAACTTGTAAAAATTCTTTTCTTTTTCATCTCATTTCTCCTTTATATATAAAATTTTTTCATAATAATAATATATCATATATAAAAAATATTGTTTGTACTAAAAAAAGACTATATAGTCTTTAATACCTATTACTTATTATTCTTTTGTAACCAATTTTAATTTTTCATACAATATTTGTTCTAACATAGTAGTGTTTATTATAGTTTTATTAATAGAATCATTTGTCTTTAATATTTCACATATATTATTGGTTTCTTTTAATACTTTTTGAAGTTTTTCTCCCTCGCTATTTAATATGTGAGAAAGTGCAGTTTCTATTAATGCTACGGATTCTATTAAATCACACTTTTCTTTTTCACAATGACATTTATTACAACGTTCTCTATTATTACGTTTACAAGTTATGTTCAAAAAATATATATAATTATATTTTTCATCTTTTGTAATTAGTAAGGTCATTATTCCATTACAATTAATAATTGAATTTATTTTTATATCATCGTCTATATAATATTTATTAACAACGTTGCCATTATTAGATAATTCTAGCAAAAAAGCAGAATTATCTTTTGTTATACCTATGTATTTTTTATTACAGAAAATACCAACAAAGGTTATAATGGCCTCACACTTTTCAACCTTTTTTTCAATATGTCTGCAGCAACCATTTAAATCTCTTACATATTGAGATTGATATTCTATCTTTTTAAATTCTTGACAACAAGTAAATTCATTTTTAATAAAATGTCCATCTAACGTAACAGAATATACTTTATTTTCAGTAGCTATTAATATCTTATTATTACATTCGTCATAATAAATCGATAATATAGTACCTAAGTATTCTTTTGGCACTTCTAGATGTGTTTCTTCATACTCCTTAAAGCATTTGCTTATCTTGTATAATTTATCTTTAACATCTTTTTTTGATGCTATATAAGATGTTTTAAACAAGCATATTGCATAATATAAATTACAAGTATTAATATTACAAGTATTCTCAATATTATTATTATACAAAGATATTTCTTTATTACAAGGATTAATCATTTTATAAAAACAATTATTATATACCCCACTACTATACAAAGAACAATTTAATAATGGGAACTTTTGTATTATTTTCATATTATCACCTAATTTCATTTTTATTATATGATAATAATTCAAATATGATAGTTAATTAACATTTTCAACTTAATTAATTCCTCATATATTAAAGAGAAAGGGGTAATAAAATGTCAATGCCAATAATTAAACCTAGTGGTATTAAAAGAAAAGAATCTATTACTGATATAGTTGAGTCTGTAGCTTTAGAACAAACAGCTCTTTCTCATATATTAAATGCAGAGGGTGAAAAAATACAGAAGGTTTTAGAGGAAGAAAGAAATACTACTAATGGTGATGTTTTAAAGGTCAACGAATCTGTTCAAACAACCATTAACTCTATAACAAGATTGGAAACTATTCTTCAAGGCAAGTTAGAATTGTTTAAAGATTGTCTATGTGATGAGGATTGCTATAAAAATCCTTTAGAGCTTAAAATATTATTAAGTCAAATTGATTCAATAGATACTTCTTCTATTACAAAGGATGGTAATATATATACAATTAAATTAGCTAATAAATTCCCTAGAACCATAACATTTAGTGGCATACCTGTAGGAACAACTACAACTACAACCGCAATAGGAACTCTTCCTAATACTGTAACACTAGCTAATAACGTTTTAACTTTTGCAGCAACAACTACTATTCCGTATAGTATTGCAATAGAAGTAAAATTAACAAATGGCTTAAATAGAGAAATATATACAGTTAATATTATTTCACAATAATAAAAAAGCACTTAATAGTGCTTTTTATAATATCCAATTACTTTTTCTTACCTTCCTTATTTTTTCTATGTAAATTAAACATCTTAATATTAGGGAAAGACTTAATTACCCTTCTACCCAATATTGAATGACTTATAATATATTCTTTAGCCTTCTTCGTTAATTCTTCACTATTATCTACTTTTAAATCTCTTGTTGATACATGAATTTTAGATAATACCACGGTAGAAATAACAACATCAGTAATAAATATTATTGCTAATATAATAGCTACCACATTTAATGTTACTGGAGATAATTTTAATAATATTTTTGAAAAGAACGGATTAAGTACGTACATTAATAAGCATCCTAATAATCCAAATGGTATCATTGTTTCTAAACATATTCTTCCATTAATATTAAATCTCATGTTATTATAATCCCACCATCTAGTTTTAAATATTTTTTCCATAAGAAAGCTTGTAACGTACTCAAGTATGGCACATATTATCATGGCAACTAAAAACAATACTAATGGATCATTAACATACTTTTTTAATAAAAGTATCATCAGTATACATCCCACTCCATATATAGGACAATATGGTCCTAGTAAAAAGCCCCTGTTTATAAAACGTTTAGTATTATAAAGCATAACCATACATTCCATTAACCAACCAATAAATGAATAAATCATAAACGTTACAAATAAATAAGATATATCCATAGTTTCACCGCCTATTATAATTATATCAAAAATATTATAAATAACAATTAAATATTAAAAAAGAAACATATATTCATGTTTCTTTATTTACTTAAAGTTACTTTAACAGTATCTTCTTTATCATTTCTATTATAAGTTACATCTATAGTATCTCCAGGGTTATATTTGTATAATTCATACTTAAATTGTGCTGTTGTTGTTATCTTTTCACCATTAATCTTGGTAATTATATCTCCAACCTTTAATCCTGCACTTTCAGCCCCATAACCGCTTGTTACTTCTGCAATATATATTCCACCATCAACATTACTAGGAACCGTTATATTGTATCTATATAGTGTATACTTATTTGTTAAGTCTAACATTTTAATACCCAATACTGGTCTTTCAATTTGTTTACCTTGCTCTAAACTATCTACATAATTCATAGCATCTTCTATTGGAATAGCAAATCCCATTCCTTCTACTTCTTCGTTAACCAGTTTTAAAGACGTTATGCCAATAACATCACCGGCTAAATCAACTAAAGGGCCACCACTATTACCAGGACTTATAGCAGCATCTGTTTGTAATACTTTTACAATGTATGATTCTGATGTTGTAGAAGTACTTGTTTCTATTAATCTATCCTTACCAGATAAAATACCCTTAGTTACGGTTCCAGCATAAGTAGCTCCCATAGGAGATCCTACAGTAAATACGGTATTACCAATACTAATATTATCACTAGTACCAATACTTGCAACTTGAAGAACATCCTTAACATCCATTTTTAGTACTGCCAAATCAGTATAACTGTCAGTTCCTAAAATGCTTAAAGATATTACGTTGTCATTTGACAATGTGCCTTGTATTGCTGTTCCCGTACTTGATACTACATGAGCATTAGTAAGAACGTATCCATACTTATCATCTTTTTTGTACACAAAACCAGTTCCTGTACTCAAAGCTTTGCCAGAGTCATCTACCACTTCAATACAAATAACCGAATCATATACTTTGCTAATAGCATCTTCCATAGCTTCCTCAGTAACTTTAGTTTCTGATACTGTTTTATTTTTAGTAGTAACAACTGGATTGTTATAGTTATACCAATATGTTGCTCCCACACTGATTGAAGCTACTACTAATATTAATATTATTATTTTAATTACTTTATTTATTTTTTTATGCTTTTTATGTTTTAAATCTTCAGAACGTTCTATTATTTCCATTAAAAATCATTCCTTCCTATTTAATATTTGCAATTTCCTCCCAATTACTTGGAAAACCCATCTTATCTAATATTTTTTCTTGTGGAATAACGTTTACTCTTCCATCTAACAAATCTAATTCATAGCTTGTTTCATTCACTAAATCCCTAAAATCGCTCTCATTAAGTACTGATTTTAGCATTATGATAGCAGCAAAAATATCATCTTTTCCACAAGAATACTCATCATTTATTAGATGAATATTTAATTCTCTATGATACCTAGTATCAGGTATTACCTTTTGAGTACGATGATCATAAACAATATCTTCATGTGCACACAAATTTCTATAATTTGATAAGAGTGCTATATAAGTACCTAAAGTTTCAACATCTAAGTTGTAATACTCCGCAATTGATAATTTATCTTCAGGTTTTAATATTGAATATAGTTCATTTATCATTCCAAATGATAATAACTTAACCAATATCCATAACGGAACATATCCATAATTACTTAAATAATGGAGTGTTGCACTATGTTGTCTACCATTGATTTTTATTTGTCTTTTTACCTTATTTAAAACATCACTTACCTGTCTAACCTTCTTTATATCTTGAGAAAAGTTTGATGCTTTTAAATAATCTTTTTCTTTAATACCATACTTTTTAGATAATTTATATGACATTATTGATTTTAGGTTATTTTCAACTATCAATAAGTTTTTA
>CAZBUA010000001.1:7596-18775 GCA_964494975.1 uncultured Muribaculaceae bacterium | reverse complement strand
TAAATAATATGTTTCTGAAATTTCTATCAAACTGAAACACGGCATACAACTCATCAAACGTTGTTCCATCAATAAACATATCATCATTATGTGATTTTACAAATATATGTCGGTAACCATTAATGAAGAAATAGTTTTCTCTTAAAAGCAAACTCTCGGTTTTATCCACATCACTTATTACTAATCCACGGTTTTTTAATATTTCTACTTGTTCATCTAATGTCTTAAACTCTTTTATTTTATTCTTCATTTACTATCACCTATCATAAATTATATCATACTATCAATATTTTTGAACTAAAAAATAACAAAATAAAAAATCCAAGCATAAGCTTGAATTTTCCTGTAATATTAACGTTTTGAGAACTGTGGAGCACGACGTGCTTTTTTAAGACCATATTTCTTACGTTCTTTTATTCTTGCATCCCTAGTAATAAATCCAGCAGATTTTAAAATCTTACGGAATGAAGCTTCTGAAATAGGATCAGTATTTTGATCATATTGTAATAATGCTCTAGTGATTCCTAATCTGATAGCTCCAGTTTGACCTGAGAACCCACCGCCATTAACGGTTACGTCTATATCAAACTTATCGCGAGTCTTAGTTGCATCTAGTGGTTGTGTTAAATCCATAACTAAAGTTTTAAAAGGAAGATATTCATTAACATCCTTACCATTAATGGTGATTTTTCCTTTTCCTGAAGTCATTCTTACACGTGCTATTGAACGTTTACGACGACCTGTTCCGGTAAATGTTTTTGCCATCTATTTTCCTCCTTATAACTCTATAGTTTCTGGTTTTTGAGTTTGATGCTTATGATCAGGTCCTTCGTATACGAATAATTTCTTATACATCTGACGTCCTAATCTTCCCTTAGGAAGCATTCCTTTTACTGCTCTTTCTACCATTTCAACTGGATAGTTTTCTAGCATTTCTTTAGCTGTTCTTTGTCTTAAACCACCAGTCCATCCACTATGATTGTAATAAATTTTTTGATCTAACTTGTTTCCTGTTAACATTACTTCTTTTGCGTTAATGATAATTATGTTATCTCCACAATCAACATGAGGTGTAAAAGTAGCTTTATGCTTTCCTTTTAACATTACAGCAGCCTTAGAAGCTACTCTACCTAATGCTTTTCCTTTAGCGTCAATAACATACCATTTACGCTCAATGTTTGAGGCATTCGCCATAAATGATGTCATATTTTTTTCCCTTTCCTTAATAAGTTCACGTTCCCAATGCAAACTTATGTGGGTTGTAAAATGTACCAATTTAAATGATACTTTAAATTGATACATTTGTCAACGATTTTTTAGTTTTTTTCCGTTATTTTTAAAGTAACTTTGGTAGTTTTTGACTCATATTTAACTCTTAAGTCAGAACCTGTTACTTGGACTGGTATTTCATGTTCTCCAACTCCAAGATTTTTCAAGTCCACATATGCTTTAATTGTTGTTGGGTCAAGATTTGTTAATACGTCTTGTACACCCTTAACACTAACGGTTACTTTAGTACTATCCTGACTAGCTGCCTGAACGGTCAAACCATCCCCAAGATTTTCATACTCAAGATATACATCACTTATTTCCTTTGTTGTTTCATCTCCTAAGGCAACTGATACGCTAACTGATGTTGCACTTATTGATCTTACACCTGAAGGTTTAATTATTGTTAATGAATACTTTTTATCATCTTTCAAGTTACTTACATCTACATACACTGGAATATAAGTAATATTATCTAACGTACTGGTACTTCCATATATAGTAACCTTTGTTATGTCAGTAGTTATACTACTAATAGACTTTCCAAATACAATCTTATCATAATTCTTTGGTATAACCCTTATTGGAACTTCTTTCTGTGGAGACGCTATTTTAACAGTAGCTGTAACGGCAGATGGAACAATCTCAACGTTTACTTTCTTACCATCACTATCATACGCTACTAATTTAACATCCTTTAACTCTTGTTCACCAACCTGTGGATCAACTAAGTTTTTAAGATTAATTAACGCTTTTACAGATGCTACTTCTTTAAGGGTTGCTTCTTTTCCCTTTACATATACCTTATCTGTATTTAAAGTTACACTTTCAACCATTAATTTAGAATCTATCTTATCTTTGTTAATAACTTCATAGTTAAATTCTTTTTCTTCTGATACCTTTTCATATATAACAATGGTTGCAACAGAAGGATCTAGTTTGTATTCTACCGAACTTAAAGCTTTTTTATATTTTAAATTCACTTTGTGTACTCCTGGCTCTAATCCAGTTAAATCTACTGATATATCATTAGTAGGTAATTGTTTAGCTAAATATACGTCTGATTTCCTACCTATTAAAGTAATATCTACCGTTTTAGGTAATCCCTCAACAACGTATGCTTCCTCGTTATATGTTGCTGATAATGGTTGATCATATAAAACTTCAGCATAAGTTTCTATAAGTGATGTTGATTTAGTATCCGCTACCACAAATATTCCTAATGCTAATATTAAAGAAACTATAATTAAACCAGATTTTTTAGTTAATATTTTTTCAAGATTCTTACCATTGCCATTAAACTTATTTGATATTGCTACAAAAAACTTAGTTATTGGTAATACTATTTTTTTATCAATAAACCTTGCTATGGATTTAAAGAAACGTCCGATGGCTTTAAATAATTTATTCATCTTCTTCACCATCCTCTACTTCTTCTATCTCATAATCAAACTCAGCAGTTTTCTTAGGCTTTAATTCTTCTAATATTAACATTTTAGCCTCGTCAAGAGATAAATTATAGTGAAGGTCTCCTGCTATTGCAATGGATATTCTACCCGTTTCCTCTGATACTAATATAGCTATTGCGTCAGACTCTTCACTTATTCCTATAGCAGCTCTATGTCTAGTGCCTAATCTTTTACTGAATTTCATATCTACGGTTGTTGGAAATACTGCTCCAGCACTACTTATCTTATCACCCTGTATAATTACACCGCCGTCATGAAGTGGATTATCTGGAAAGAATATTGCATCTAATAATTCATTTGAAATATCAGCATAAAGCTTTTTAGACCTTTCAATATACTCTGCTAATGAATTATCCCTTTCAATTACTATCAAAGCTCCTATACGATGTTTCTTTAAATATTCTAATGAAAGTCCAATTTCATAAACAATTCTTTCTCTTTCAGATATTGTTAACACCTTATGTCTTCCCAATAATTGAGACCTACCTAATTGTTCCAATACTGATCTTATCTCTGGTTGGAATATGATTATTAATGCTAAAGGTCCCCACATTATTACATATTCTAGTAATAATCCAATGGTTGTTAAATCAAACAAATCACTTATAAGTTTAATTACCACTATAATTATTATTCCTTTGAATAGCATAGTAAATTTTACATTGTTTTTAATGCTTTTTAAAATAAAGTATAGTCCGGCCCAAACCAAACATACATCAATAATATCCTTTATAATTGTTAGTATTGTTTCTACAGTCATAATATCCTCCTGTTTTTATCATTTTTATACTCTAATATTATAGCATACTTTAATTAAGTTTTAAAATTAAATTATATAAAACTTAAAAAAGTCTTATACCAAGACTTTAAACATTAGTATTGCTTATATCATTATTTTCATTAGTGGGCATCGCATAAACCGAACCTTCCACCTGTGTGAAAGAAGATTGTTCTGGAGCCACTGTTTGTGAGCTAGATAGCGGTTCTAAAGGAGATGCTATAATAACCGGCTCAGGTTCAATAGGTTGAGGCATAATCATATCATTAGGAATTTCTTCAATTATTGGTTGTGCAGCATTTTGAATGGTCTCACCTGTTGATTCTGGCGTTTCAACGTTGTTAGTTAACGTTTCTTCAGGAGCAATGCTTTCAACAGCAATATCAGCATTACCTTCGCTATTTGATTTTCTTAATTCTTTCTGCTTTTTAATATATTTATCACCAAAATATCCAATGATTACGCATATTAAAAAGATCATTATTGTAATAAATAATAAAAAATTGTTAGAAAAAAACTCAATTATAGATTCCATTTTTTCACCCCATATTATCTATACCTAATATTATCAAATATTTATAAAAAAAACAAGATTATGATTAAATATCTTTAAATATTATCATAATGTTAGTAATAATTAAATGGTTTTCTATTGAAGATTAAGTTTAATTATGATATTATAATTTTGTCAAAAAGGAGAATAACAATGCAACTTGCGTTATTATGTATTAAAATATTCTTTGTAAGAATATTAGATGTATCCCTTGGCACCATAGTTACCGTTTTAACCGTTAAGGGGAAAAAAGTTATTGCTACAATAATTGGATTTATTGATGTAATGATATGGTTTTTAATAGTTAAAGAAGCGTTAAATACTAATATTGAAAGCATATGGATAGCTCTATCATATTCTGGAGGGTATGCTCTTGGAACTTATATTGGCACAACCTTATCTAATAATTTAATAAGGGGAAAAGTAACCGTACAAGTTGTTACCAACAATGATACCAACAGTATTGATAAAATACGTGATGAGGGTTATGCCGTATCTGAAATACCTTGCTTTGGTAAGAATGGTATTGAAAAAAGAATGTTATTTATTGAAGTTGATAATAAAAAACTAAATAGTCTTAGAAAGATTATTAAGGATATTGATGAAAATGCTTTTATGATAGCTAACGAAACAAAATATGTTGAAAATGGATTCTTTAAATAGAATCTTATATGCCGCTTTAGTTTAATGGTAAAACAAGTCACTCGTAATGATTAGCTGTAAGTTCGATTCTTACAAGCGGCACCATTAGAATTTAACTAAAATTATATATTTTTAGTTTTATATTAATAAAAAACACTTGATAAACAATCAGGTGCTTTTTTAATTTAATTCATATTCTTTTGAATAATAATAACCATCACATATCACTTTATGATATTTATTTACTAATTTCTTTTCTTCTTTTGACTCTATCTTCTTAAATATTGGTATTATGTTTGCCTTATTAAAGAAATTAATAATACCATCTAATAAAGCTTTATCAACCTCGTCATTTTCATATAAATTCCACATGTCTTTGCTTACCTTAACATAAGTAATATTAGATTTTCTTATTAATTGGGATATTATGCTTATTGAATCATAGTTACAATCATCTAAGCATATTTTAATACCTAACTCAGAAACATTTAATAACACATTTGACAACAAATTTATATCCTCATCAAAATAGTTAATATTTACAGAAAATAAGACATTATCAGACTTTATATTGTTCAATACTATTAAATCTCTTAACACATCAATAAAATCATATTCTCTTGATAATAAAGTATGATAATGAATATTTATCATTACTTTGTTTTTGTTAATAAATTCATTCTTATTATTAAATAAATAATTCAAATTATTTATATCCATTATTTTAAGAAAATGATTTATTCTTAATAAATCATACTGAGCCGTATCGGTAATGCTCTTGTTATTATCATCTCTTACAAATAACTCTTTATATAATTCTTTTTTATTTTCATAAACATTTTTATAAACAAATTTAAATTTATGGCTTTTATAAAGTCTTTCACAGTAATCTACAAAGTCTTTATCTTTTTTAAACTTTTTTAAAATATCTATATTACAATACTCTATGTTAAGATGTTTTCTTTTAGCTTCATACATTACTATGTCTGCATCTGCTAAAGTTTTCTGCAAATTCTTTTCACACTCTTTGACACCACAATTAAATCCAAATATTATGGGTATGTTACACTGCTTTCTTTCTTCTATTATTAAATTGTTTATTATTTCTACGTTGTTTTCTATTTCTAAATCTGATAAATTTGTTACTATTACAAACTCATCACCACTTCTTCTTATAAGAATGGAATTTTTAAATGTTTGTTTAACAAAATTAGAAAACAAAATTAAACACTTATCGCCTATTTCATGTCCAAAGTTATCATTTATGTATTTAAATCTTATAAAATCTATTGCTATCAAATTAGAGTTTTTATTATTTTTAATATATTTATCATAATTATCAACTAAATAATTATAGTTGTTTAGCTTGGTTAAATAATCTATATTTTTCATTTAACATCCTTTCTATTAAACATATTATTAATAATAAATTTAATAACTTATTTTTCTTCAGGTTTAAAGATTATCTTTACAGCATCATCCTTACCACTCGTTAATTTTACAAAAGAATTTTGAGCTTCTGATAATGGCACCTTACAATCTATGTATTTATCTACATCTATTACTTTGTTAGATATTAATTCTATACAAGTATCAAATTCTTTTTCAGTATATGCAATTGCACCTTGCATTGTTACTTCCTTCATTACAGCAGCGGTTATTGGTGTGGTTATTGCTGATAAAGAAACGCCTACCAATACTATGGTTCCTCCTGGTTTAACACTCATAATAGCTTCTGTTACCGCAGCTGAAACGCCACAGCACTCTATGACTTTATCAAAACCACCGTTAGTCTTTAAAGCCAACTTTTCTATAAGCTTTGGATCAGTTGCATCAAAGTACTCATCAACCTTTTTATATTTTAACGCCTTCTTACCACGTTTTTCATTAGTTTCTAAAATTGCTACATAGGTTGCTCCGTTTAACTTTGCAAATTCTGCTGCCATAAGCCCTATTATTCCAGCACCTATTATTAATACTTTATCTCCTACTTTTACGTTAGCTAAATTAATAGCATGTAGTGATACTGAGGATGGTTCTGTCATGGCAGCCTCATCAAAAGTAACGTTATCAGGTAGTTTTCTAATCATATCTGGTCTACAGCTTGTATATTCTGCATAAGCGCCTGGATTAGTTAAGGATAATCCTACAGCGTTATTCCAAGTTTCACTACAATACTGTGGATTACCAGTTCTGCAAGCATCACATTTTAAACATGGTGATATTGGAAGTCCAGTAACCCTATCTCCTATGTTTAAGTCTTTTCTACTACCAGTATCTTCAACAACACCTGCAAACTCATGACCCATTACAAGACCTTTTGGTTGCCCACCAACCCAATAATGAATATCTGAGCCGCATATACCACATGACTTTACTTTTAATACTACTGATCCTTTTTTTGATTCAGGCTTTTTTATTGTGGATAACTTTACTTTTTTAGCTCCACTTATTTCTACACAATTCATAAGATACCTCCTATTATATAAAGTTATTATAGCACATATTTAATTATTTATTATTTTTATTTAATAAAAAAACAATCATTTTAGATTGTCTTTACGCTTTATTATATTTATCTATTATTGAAGGCTTTTCAAAGTGCTGATAATCTCCATACTTCCAAGAACCACCCCAATTAAATCCTCTTTCAATAAATAGTTTATAACATAAATCATTAGTGTCTATTTTATGTTTAAATAATAATGTTCTATTAGCATATTTTACACCATTAAGAGGTAATACTGTATCCTCGTCAACACAATAAGGATTATATAGCGGGTTTATGTCTATCGCTAATCCATAAGAATGATTTGAATAAGTGTTTGTTCCTAATATCTTTCTAAAATTAAAACAAGACGTATTATTATCTTCCATTGATTTATCATCATTAAAATAGTATGTATCTATTAAATTAATTTTTTCTATTTGATATTTGTTCTTATATAATTCTTCAAATATATATAATAGATCATCAGAAATAAACTTGTTGCAAATTATATTACCATTCTTTATATCATTATTAAAATCATAATACCTAACATTTATCATTACCAAATCAGGTAGTATTCTATCTAAAACCTCATCATTATTAAACTTTTCTAATAAGTAATCTTTATAATTACTGTTAAAACTTATATTATTTAAATCTTTATCCATGCTTTGTACACCTCTATTATTATAATTAAAAATTAAATCAATCATATCTGATTGATTTTTATATTAAAGTCCAAATTGTTGAACATAATTATCAATGGTGGAGCTGACGAGATTTGAACTCGTGTCCGAAAGCCAAGATACATAAGACTCTACAAGTTTAGTTAGTTTTTAGGTTTAGTTAACAAGTAAAGGAGACTAACACACCTACTTATTAACGAGTTTAGTAAAGTTCTTTACGTGCACCTAAACAAAACACGTAGTATATCTCACTAAAATGAGCCTCTATAAAAGTCCGTGAGTAAAACTAATAAAGAAGCGCTTACAGGCTTAAATTAAGCAGCTGCGTAAGCTAAATTGTAATTATTGTTATTTATTTTTGTTTGCATTTTAAGATTGCCATCTACTTGCACTCTTAGGTCCTTAAAGATTCCGTCGAAACCAATAACAGCCCCATATAAATTAAATAACGCTAATATTATATCACAATATGTCAATTTTTGGTTGTTTATTTGTAGCTTTTTATGTATAATGTATTTGGTGATAAAATGAGTAATTTAGAGAATACAGAAGTACTTGATTTAAATATCAAGAATAAAAAGAGGAAAAGCAAAAAGAAAAAAAGAAAAGAAAAGATAGTAATAAGTAAGGAAGATCATAGAAAGAATATTATATATAGAAATTTACCTATAATGTTTATACCTTTCTTAACAGTATTAACAATAATTGCAACACATAGTCATAGACTTGTTCTAGCGCCTATTAGTTATGCTGTTAACATATTACTTTCTTTATTTATATTCTTATTAGTTATTGGAATATTTATTCATAGAAAGAAGTTTAAAAGCATTAAAACGAACGTTTTAAGAGTATTATCAGTTATATATATAATTGGGTGTACAGCTTTTCTATTCTTACTATATGGGTCTTATAACGGGTTTAGAGAGTGGTTAATATCTACTGCTATGAAAACAATGAATCATCAATATTTATGTCAATGGTTTTATAGTGATGATGAAATAAAAGAAGTTTTAAATAAAAATTACATAGTTGAAGTAAATGAAAAAACTGATACGTCATTAATAGATACTGATAGCGATGGTAATTATGTAAATGAGTATGATGAACAAATATTAAAAGATAAAAAAGGTAAGGATTATAAGATTATAGAATTAACTGTTAATGGTCAAAAAGCTTATTTAGCTGCTATATATGATCCTTCTAAAGTAAAGGTTGCAGTAACATCAGTGGTTGGAAGTTATGGTCAATATGTTACTACAATGGCAAAGAATCATGATGCGTTGTTAGCTATCAACGGTGGTGGATTTAACGATCCAAACTACACTAGTTCTGGAGGAATGCCTACTGGAATAACAATAGCTGATGGTAAAATAGTTACTAATAATAATTATAGTTCCTATACACAAAGTGGTGGTGTTATTGGAATGACTAATGACAACATACTAGTATTAATGAAGAACACCACAGCACAAGCTGCAATAAATGCAGGTGTAAGAGATGCAGTATCTTGGGGTCCATTCTTAATTGTTAATGGTAAAGAATCATTTATTAGAGGCAATGGTGGCTGGGGATATGCAGCTAGAAGTGCAATTGGTCAAAGAAGTGATGGTATTGTATTATTACTTGTAGTTGATAGTAATACTACCAGAACAAGTGGTGCTACCATGGTAGACTTAACTGAGATAATGAGCAATTATGGTGCTGTTAATGCTGCTAATCTAGATGGTGGAACTTCTAGTGTATTCGTACTACCTAAAAAACAAGCATTAAAATATATTGATAGTTGTAATGATGCTTATTGTTATATAAACGATCCAATAGATGGTGGTTTAAACCACGAAACAAGAGCAATAGCAACATCAATAATTGTTACAAAATAAAAGATATTCAAATGAATATCTTTTTTAATTATAATTAGCCATGTTCTTTTGCATGTCTCTTTGAATATCTTTTTCTTTAATAGATTGTCTTTTATCATAGAGTTTTTTACCCTTAGCAACACCTATTAATAATTTAGCTCTACCGTTCTTTAAATACAATTTAAGAGGTACTATAGAGTAACCTTCTTGGTTTACTTTATCTCTTATTTTATATATTTCTTTCTTATTCAATAATAGTTTTCTTTCTCTTCTTTCATCATGATTAAACCTATTACCCTCATCATAAGTAGAAATAAACATATTAATAACAAACATTTCTCCATCTTTTATTCTGGCATGGCTATCTTTAAGATTGGCACTGCCTTTTCTTATTGATTTTATTTCAGTACCAGTTAATACTATTCCAGCTTCATAAGTGTCTTCTATAAAATAGTCAAAAGATGCTTTTTTATTTTTTATTTCAATCATCGATGCTTATCACCTCCACGGTATTATCATAAGAAGTAGTAATTTCTTTATATTTCTCATAATAAGTTCTATACGTACTAAGAATACTTGCATCAAGCTCAGTATATGGATATATTTTAAAATTATATGGTTTATAAGTATTATATTTAGTATATATTAAATTGATTTTTATATCACTAAACACTATTTTATCTTCTTTCTTTTCTATGTTTAATGACGCTAAAGCTCCTGTTAATCTATCAGTTGTATTTTGAGAAGATAAGAAGTTTCCTAATGAATAGAACACAAGAGTATCACCAATCATCTCTATAGGTTGTAAAACATGAGGATGAGTTCCTATTATCAAATTAACACCTAAGGATGACAAATAGTTAGCTATCGTATGTTGTTCTGTAGATTCAGTATTTTGATACTCTACTCCCCAATGCATTGCTACTATTATTAAATCTACTTGATCTTTAATACTATCTATATCAGCTTTAGCCTTTTCTTCAGAATATATATTTGTTAAATACTCTTTGCCCTCGGGTGGTAAAAGGCCATTAGTTACGGTTGTATATGATAAGAATGCATACTTAATACCATTCTTAGTCATAACTTTTATATTACTTTGTCTATCTTCTTCTGACAATGCTTGTCCAGTATAATATACATTTTTACTCTTCCAATAATTAACAGAATGAATAACTCCCTCTTCATTCTTATCCATGGTGTGATTATTAGCTAAACTAACCAAATTAAATCCCATGGATACCATGTCATCGCCAATCTCATCAGGAGAATTAAATCTAGGATAATTTGATAGTCCTAAGTTTTTTCCACCAATAATACTTTCTTGATTATAATAAGCCAAGTCATAATTTGATACTAACGGTTTAATCTCAGTAAACATGTGTTCAAAAGAATACGTACCATCACCATTATCAGCATCAGTATATACTGA
>CAZBUA010000001.1:0-7586 GCA_964494975.1 uncultured Muribaculaceae bacterium | reverse complement strand
ATCTCCAGTCATAATCATTGATACCTTGTAGCTATCAGGCTTCTTAGTAGTTGTTGTGGTGGTTACTTTCTTACTATTAACACTTTTGTTATTTATTGATTCATAAACAATAAATCCTATACTAAGTAATAGAATTATAACTAATAATAGTTTAAACCACTTCTTCAGTCTTAGTTTCTTTCTTTTTTTCATCTACACTCTCCACTTTAATATCAAAATCTATATAAGACTCTTCCTTCGATGCAGACTTTACTATTACCGTAACGTCATCTCCTATCCTGTATCTCTTCTTCGTCTTTTGCCCTATCATAGACATTGTTTCCTCATTATAGTTATAGTAATCTCCCGGTATGTCTGTTACGTGTACTAAACCTTCTATAAGGTTTGGTAACTGTATAAACAATCCAAAAGGAGCCACTCCACTAATAATACCCTTATACTCTTCTCCAACATGATCCATCATGTACTCTGCCATCTTCATAGAATCAACATCTCTTTCACAATCTATTGAATCTTTCTCTTTTAATGATGCATGTTCCGTTAGTACTGGTAAGTATTCCTTCCAATAATTAACAGTCTCTGCTGATTGATTATTTTCAAACAAATAAGTTCTAAGTAGTCTATGAACAGTAGTATCCGGGAACCTTCTAATTGGCGAAGTAAAATGTGTATATATTTTACTAGCTAATCCAAAATGGCCAATATTCTCAGGTTGATATACTGCCTTTTGCATGCATCTTAATAATAAACTAGTAAGTATTTTATACTCTTTTTTATCCTTTAGTTGCTCTAATACATGTTCTATAGAAGATGGATGGTTTATGTTTACCTTGCCATTTATCTTGTATCCTAATAAACTTACAAAGTTTAAGAAATCATTAACTTTTTCCTCTTTAGGTATACCATGGACACGGTATATAAAAGGCAAGCTCATCCAATAAACATGTGACGCCACTGTCTCGTTAGCAACTATCATGAAGTCTTCTATTAATTTTTCACCAACACCGCGTTCTCTTAACACAACGTCTATTGGTTTTCCGGTTTCATCAGCTATTATTTTAGCCTCATCAGTATCAAAATTTATAGCACCTCTAACATCCCTACTATGTCTTAATATATCTGCTAATTCTTTCATTAGAGTTAATTCATCAGTAAAATCTTCATATCCTGGTACTACTTCATTTTCTTCTAACCATTTATTAACGCACTTATAAGTCATTTGCTTTCTTGATCTTATAACACTTTCATATATCTCATGAGAAACAACATTACCCTTATGATCTATTTCCATTATACAGCTTTCTGCTAATCTATCAACATCAGGGTTTAAAGAGCATATTCCGTTAGATAATTTATGAGGAAGCATTGGTACAACCCTGTCTACTAAATAAACACTAGTACCCCTTTCATAAGCTTCATCATAAGTTTTCATACCTGGTTTAACATAATACGAAACATCCGCAATATGAACGCCTAATTCATAGTTGCCATTATCAAGTTTCTTAATTGATATAGCATCATCTATATCCTTGGTATCATCGCCATCTATGGTAAATATTGTTAAGTCTCTAAAATCTTTTCTTCCAACTATTTCTTCAGGCTTAACCTCATTAGGTAAAGCATCAACTTCATCAAGTACTTCCTGACTAAACTTTGGTTTAAAACAATATTTATATATAATTGATTCAATATCAACACCAACATCATTTTTATGACCAATAATAGTAGTTATTTCTGCCAAAACCGTTTGGTTATCTAATTCTTTGATAACGTTTGCCACAACAATATGGCCATCTACAGCATTAGCTGTACTCTCTTTAGTAAGTACTACTTTCTGTTTAAATTTCTTATCATTAACCTTCATTGTAGGATTACCATCATTAGATATGTATTCACCTACTAAAGGGCCATAACTTCTACTAGCTATTCTTAAGATTCTGCCCTCTTGTTTAGCACCGCCAGATTTACTGATTATTTCTGCAATAACAACATCACCGTCGATAGCGCCATTTAAATTGTTTTTATCTATATGAATATCTGGCTCATCACCCATTAATACAAATCCAAATCCCTTTTCAGATACTGATAATTTACCCTTTTTTAAATGACTATATTCAAATGCCATATACTTATCTTTATTAGTATGATAAATAGTTAAATCACTCTCTAACTCATTTAAAGTCTTTAACATCTCTTCTAATTCCTCAGTTGTATCTAGTCCTAACAAATCTTTAAGTTCAAAAGATGTATAAGCCCTTTCTTCTTCTTTTAATATATTTATTATTTTATCTTTCATCTGGCATCCTCCTATTATCATTATAAAATAAAAAGGGCTTGTTTGTTAAGCCCTAATTTAATTACATGTCCATTATTATACATAAAACAAAGAAAATAATACCTAGTGCATAAGTTAAACGGGTAATGAATAACTCTCCACCACGTTCTTTTCTATTCATAAATAAATCTACATTTCCACCAGTAACTATATTTCCACTTTCAGCTTTACCACTTTGTAATAAAACAATAATAATTAGTAGCGCTGAAACAATCATTAGTATTGTAAGCATAATTACCTCCTGTAACAATAGTTATTTTAGCATATAATATATTAAAAAACAAGTAATTAAAAAGAATTAGTTACCTAATTCTTTTCTTTTGAAAATCATTGTTAATAAAATTATTAAAGATGCATTAAATAGTATTACATATTCAATTATTTTATTTCCTGTTGCGGGATTAACTATTTTGTCTACACTTTCTGTTTTTTTAATAAGAGTCTCATTAAATTTTTTTATTATTATTTTTGTATTTGCAGGATCAGAATTGTCCCCAAACATATATGAATAGGAATTTTCTTCTATTTTCAACATTGGTAAATAATTAATATCTGCAGAAAATTCTAATCTTTTAATTTCAACATAGTTTTCGTCATATAATATAACAAACATTTTTTCATCATAATCATCTATACTTGGTATGTATTTTCCATATATTTTATATTTAATAAAACCAAAATCAGTTTTTTCTGTTAATACTTCCATTTCAAAATCATAATTTGAATCTATTTGTTCAGGAGTTATACTAAGTAAATTTCCATCTAAATCATATTCTAAGCTAACTATTGCCTTTCCTAAAACAGGCTCAGGTGTAATGCCAGGGATATCGCTAGAGCCCGTTATACCTTTCACAATATATTTATCACCTTTTTTAGTTAAAAAGTATCCAAAATCATCTCCATTACCGCCAAAATAAGTTTGAAATACTACGTCTCCATTAGATTTTTTTACTTTAAATAGTAAGAAATCATGTCCATCAGTAGTTGCCCCTACTTCTGCTCCATCATATCCAATAACCACATATCCATCTTCTACCTCTATTATTTGGTTGATTATAGCACCATTATCATAATATCTTTGCCATATAATAGAACCATCACTTTTATTTATTTTTAATATAACTGCAGCATCATTAGATTTCTTTCCAGGCATATAAGACAAACCAGTTGAATCACTATATAATATAAATACATAAGCATCATCTGTTTCTATCATGTTATTTACTGCATCACATTGATTACCCCAAGTTCTCTCCCATATTACTTCACCTGTTTTTCTGTATTTAACAATGTGTGAATAACCTCTTTCATCCATGGTACCTGCTACAACATATCCATCTTCATCTTCATATAACAAGTTATCATAATCATCATCATAAGCCGTTCCTGTTACTTTTCTCCACTCTTCATCACCAGCTTTATTATACTTAATTATTATTGCATCAGTAGTAGTAGAACCGTCTGGGGTTATCTTACCTGATACAAGATATCCATCCTCTACAATTTTACCTTGAGATATTTCTATATTTGAGGGTAGATTTATTGTTATTTCTGAAATTAGATTTGGTTCTGCTGCTATTACCTTATAAGGCATTAAAATTAATGATAATAAAATTATTGTTCTAAATATTTTCTTCATACAAACTCCTTCTATTTTATAAATAAATTATATCATATAATATATTAAAAAACAAGTAATTAAAAAGAATTAGTTACCTAATTCTTCTTCTATTCTCATTAATTGATTGTACTTACATATTCTATCCGTTCTAGACATAGAGCCAGTCTTAATTTGGCCTAAATTAAGTCCTACTGATAGATCTGCAATTGTAGTATCTTCAGTTTCTCCAGATCTATGAGAAATTATTGTTTTATATCCATTATCTTTAGCTAGTTTTATTGTTTCTAAAGTTTCTGTTATAGTTCCAATTTGATTAACTTTAAGTAAAATAGCATTACCAGCTTTTAAATCAATACCTTTTTGTAGATACTTCTTGTTAGTAACAAACAAGTCATCACCTACTAATTGGATTTTATTTCCTAATCTTTCTGTTACTTTTACAAAACCGTCCCAGTCATTTTCATCAACAGGATCTTCTATTGATATTATTGGATACTTATTAATTAGTTCTTCATAGAAATTAATTAGTTCATCAGTAGTTAAACTTCTATTTTCACCAACCAAATTATACTTGCCATCATTATAGAACTCAGATGCTGCTACATCAATAGCTAACTTGACATCTGTTCCAGGCGTATAACTTGCTTTTTTTATAGCTTCCACGATAAGTTCAAAACCTTCTGTATTACTTTCTAGGTTTGGAGCAAAACCGCCCTCATCACCTACACCAGTAGATAATCCTTTATCATTTAGTACCTTTTTTAACGCATGAAATACTTCTGATCCTATTCTTATTCTTTCATGAATAGTGTTAGCTTGTGGGATTATCATAAATTCCTGAAAATCTAACTTATTATCAGCGTGAGCTCCACCATTTAATATGTTCATCATTGGAACTGGAAGACTATATTCATTGCCGACATATTTGTATAAAGGCTTATTATCTGCTTTGGCTGCTGCTTTTAATACTGCCATAGATACACCAAGAATTGCATTAGCTCCCAAGTTTTTCTTTGTATCGGTGCCATCTAGTTCAATCATTGCACTATCAATTCCATACTGATCATAAACATCCATACCAATTATTATGGGTTTGATTTTTTCGTTAACATTTTTTACAGCATTTAATACTCCCTTACCACCAAACCTACCATCTTCATCTCTCATTTCAAGAGCTTCTCTTTCCCCAGTTGATGCTCCTGATGGTACGGCTGCTCTTGATTTAATACCATTTTCTAACGTAACATCTACCTCTATGGTAGGATTGCCTCTAGAATCCAATATTTCTCTAGCTTTAACATCCGTTATTTTCATATTTTCCTCCTATTTTTACACATATATTATAACATCTTTTATAGCTATAAAAGAACCTTTTTATCACAATATGTAAATTGACTTTGCATACTATTATGAGTTATAATGTAGTATAAGAATAAATAGGAGGGATTGCTATGCAAATTATTTTATTAGATGAATTAAGATTTGATACTTTTGCTAATAGTCATCCTAACTATAACTATTATCAAACTAGTAATTATGGAAAATTAATGGTCAAAAAGGGTAATAATTCATATTATCTAGGGTATGTTGATGATGTTGGTGACGTTAAGGCAGCCACCCTAATAATTGTTAAAAACAATAGAAATGATAAAAGAAAAATGGGATATGCCCCAAGAGGATTCTTAATAGATTGGAACGATACAGAATTAGTAAAAGGATTTACTGAAGCATTGAAAGACTTTCTTAGTAAAAGAGGATTCACGTATGTAAAGCTTGATCCAGAAGTGATATATAAGGAACATAATAATGATGGTAGTGATTCTGGCAGTACAAATGATACTTTTGTAAAAAGTCTCCAATCATTAGGATATATCCATATGGGATATAACAACGGTATGGAAGCTAGTAAAGCAAGATGGCATGCTGAATCATTATTAGATAATAACATTGTAAATTTATATAATACAATGGCGGAAAGCGCTAAAGACAAAGTTAATGTTGCTTTTGATAAAGGCGTTAGAGTATATAAAGGCAGCACCAATAATGTTAATATATATGATATGATTAATGAAAATGATAAAAGCCATTCTAGTTATTTTTTAGATTATTATCAATTTTTTAATGCAAATCCTGCTTTTGAAATATATTATGCAAAATTAGATTCTGTATTATATGTAAAAGGAAGTAAAAGGTTATTTGAAGAAGAAGAAACAAAAAACAATTTATTGAATAATAAGATGCAAGATTTTAGTATAACCAACAAGGATCAAGTAATTAACGAAAAGATGATGTCTGATAATAAATTAGCTGAATATAAAAATAACATTATAGAATCTACCAAATTGTTTCAGCAGTTTCCTTCGGGAATAGTAGTAGCGGCAGTTGCTATTATTAAGCAAGGAAAAAGAGTTAATTTTATTAACTCTATATACAAAGATTCATTTAAAGACTTATATCCAGAATATTTATTAAAATGGCAATTAATACAAGAATTTGCTAAACAAGGTTATGAAAAAATTATAATAAGTAGTTTGACAAGTGATTTAAAGAAGGATGAAGAAACAATAACAAACGTAGAAGTATCAAATAAGATAGTTGAATACGTAGGAGAATTTGATTTGGTTATTAATAAAAAATCTTATTATTCTGGTAGCAGATTAAATCCAATAATGAGTTGGCTAAATACACCTATATAAAAAGTGATATTAATATCACTTTTTATAATTTTATATGATTTAGTTTATAGTTTTTGATTCCAAAAATTATTTTGTTTGGAATTATCTCAATTAATGATAAAATTGCAGAAAGAATTGAACTAAAGGGTATATATATTATTAAGTAAAAAGCATAAGCTATAGCATAAATCCCTGACGTGCTACTAGTATCATTTGAACCTAACGATACCAAATCATATGTTATAACAAAAGTTATAAATGCAAATAATATTATTGATAAAAATAAGTGTGCTTTAAAAAAATCAAAATATTTTAAATTAGAATTTATTAATCCAATTATTATGCCAGCAACAAACATAATTGTTATAGTAATAATAATAAAGAGTAATTTATAATTATTTAAATGGTACATTGTGAAATAATAAAATGTATATCCTATTATTTCTATCAATAAAGTTATAAAAAATATTAATTTAGTTTGTTTCATATTATCACCTTTAATTATTATATTATAAAAACAAAAATAAAAAAAGACATTTTGTTAAATGTCTTTTTTATATTAATTAAGCATCAATTTTTGTAACAGTTCCAGCACCAACAGTACGTCCACCCTCACGGATAGAGAACTTTGTACCATTTTCAAGTGCAATTGGAGCGATTAACTCAACTGACATACTTACGTTATCTCCAGGCATAACCATTTCAGTTCCTTCTGGTAATGTAACAACACCTGTTACGTCAGTAGTTCTAAAATAGAATTGTGGTCTGTAGTTTGAGAAGAATGGAGTATGACGTCCGCCTTCTTCTTTCTTCAGAACGTAAACCTGACCGCTGAACTTTGTGTGTGGATGAATTGAACCTGGCTGGCAAAGTACCTGTCCTCTTTCAACTTCATCTCTTGTGATACCACGGAGAAGAGCACCAATGTTATCGCCTGCTTCAGCATAGTCAAGAG